>NZ_JBITTM010000069.1:0-42789 GCF_044541955.1 Kitasatospora sp. NPDC085464 | reverse complement strand
TTCACCGCCGAGGAAGGCGCCGGCGCCCACTGCCACCCCGGCGCCATGCGCCTGACCCAGGCCCGCATCTACGACTGGCTCGACGACACCCTCAACACCAACGCCTGACGACCCGACGCCCGGAAGCTCCGAGGGGCCGACGCCCCGAAGAGCCGACGGCCGGACGACCCGACAGAGCGACGGGGCCCTGCCCGCGGGCCGTCCGTCCACCGTGAGAGCACAGGGAGACACAGTGCGCCTGATCGTCGGAATGACAGGAGCGACCGGAGCCGTCCTGGGGGTCCGGCTCCTCCAGGAACTGCGCCGGCATCCCGATGTGGAGACCCACCTGGTGCTGACGCGCTGGGCGCGGGCCACCGTCGAGCTGGAGACCGGGATGAGCACCCGCGACGTCTCGGCTCTGGCCGACACCGTCCATTCTCCCGACGACCAGGGGGCGTCCATCGCCTCCGGCTCGTTCCCCGCCGACGGGATGGTGATCGTCCCGTGCAGCATGAAGACGCTCGCCGGGATACGCACCGGGTACGCCGACGGTCTGGTGGCCCGTGCCGCGGACGTCACGCTCAAGGAGCGCCGCAAGCTGGTGCTCGTCCCCCGCGAGACCCCGCTGAGCGAGATCCACCTGGACAACATGCTCACCCTCGCCCGCATGGGCGCCGCCATCGTGCCGCCCATGCCCGCGTTCTACAACCATCCGGCCACCGTGGACGACGTCGTCGACCACATCGTGGCGAGGATCTGCGACCAGTTCGGCATCGACTCCACACGGGCCCGGCGCTGGGAAGGCATGCGTCCCGCTGCCACCACGCGCCCGACGGCCCTCCGGATCAACCAGTGAAGGAACCGAACCCGTGAACCACCGCAAGGACCTCCGTGAGCACATCGCCGCACTCGAAGCCCTGGGCGACCTCAAACGCGTGAAGCGCGAGGTGAGTTGGGACCTGGAAGCCGCGGCGATCACCCGCCTCTCCTACGAGCGCACCGCTCCCGCGCCGTTCTTCGAGAACGTCGGCGGGGCGGAGCCCGGCTTCCGCCTGATGGGCGCGCCCGCCTCGCTGAGCTCCGTCCCCGGCAAACCGCTCGCCCGTGTCGCGCTCTCCCTGGGGCTCCCCACGGACCTGACCGCCGCGCAGCTCGTGGACACGCTGGCGGCGACCCGCGACATGCCCCCGGTGCCGACCCGGCGCGTGCCCCGCGCCGAGGCCCCCTGCAAGCAGAACGTCCTCCTCGGCGAGGATGCGACGCTGGACCGCTTCCCGGTGCCCCGCGTCCACGAGCAGGACGGAGGCCGGTACCTCAACACCTGGGGCATCATCGTCGCGCGCACCCCGGACGGCTCGTGGACCAACTGGTCGATCGCCCGCATCATGATGATCGACGGCACCCACATGACCGGCCTGGTCATACCGCCCCAGCACATCGGTCTCATCTGGCAGGAATGGGTGAAGATCGGCAAGCCCATGCCCTACGCACTCGTCCAGGGCGGCGATCCGGCGATCCCCTTCGTCGGCGGCATCCCGCTCCCCGACGGTGTCGACGAAGCCGGCTTCATCGGCGCGCTGCGTGGCGAGCCCGTCGAGGTGGTGAGGTGCGAGCTGTCGGACCTCGAAGTACCGGCCGGTGCGGAGATCGTCATCGAGGGCCACCTGTCCGTGGAACGCTCCGCCGTCGAGGGCCCGTTCGGGGAGTTCGCCGGATACGTCCCCGACGAGGTCTCCCACCAGCCCGTCTACACCGTCGAGTGCATCACCCACCGCGATGACCCGATCTGGCCGATCGTCGCCGAAGGGCGCCCGGTGGACGAGTTCCACACCGTCACCGGAATCGGCATCGCCGCCGACGTCCTGCACGACCTGCGCGCCGCCGGCCTGCCGATCACCACGGCCTGGTCACCCCTGCGCGCGGCCTCCCACTGGCTGGTGCTCACCGTCCCTGCGAACTGGCGCGAACTGCTCCCGGACACCGACTCCCGGGAGTTCGTCCACCGCATCGGCGAAGTCATGGACACGGTGACCCGGACCGGGAGACTGCACGCCCGGGTCTTCGTCCTCGACGACGACATCGACCCCGCCGACGACACCGACCTGCTGTGGGCCCTGGCCACCCGCATCCACCCCACCGACCGCGCGGAGGCGTGGAACGGCCTGATCCACCCCCTGATGAACTGCTACCACCACAGCGAGCGGGCCGCCATGACCGGCCCGGTCGTCCTCCACGACGGACTCCAGCCCGCCCCCGGCCAAGGACGCATGCCGCACAGCTCGTTCGCCGAGGCCTACCCGGCCCGGATCCGTCGACTCGTCCTCGACCACTGGGACGAGGACTGAGGGCTGAGGATTGAGCGCTGAGGGCTCGGGGCTCAGGGCTCAGGGCTCAGGAAGGGGACCGAGGTCCGCCGGCGCCGACCCGGCGGACCGTCGCGGCCGGGCGCCGGGGCCCGCCCGCCTCGTCGTGAGCCGTCGACAGGCCGGACTCCATAGGCAGTTGGTCGACATATGAAGGATGATGACCTATGTTCGTCACATGGCGGGCGGCCGACTCCGGAGAACGGACGAGTCGCGGGGTGGGCGCCCGCTGCGCACGCGTGGTCCGGCATGCGACCGGACCCCCGCTTTCCCGAGGGAGGACCCGCAGTGCACCACCGTTCCCGTACGCCCAGGCTGCTCGGTGCCGCAGTGGCCGTCGTTCTGGGCCTCGGCGTCGGCGTGCCGCCGGCGCTCGCCGGACCGGCCGGGGATCCGGCCGCCGACACCGACCCCGTGCCCGGTCTGGTCGCCGGCACGGACACCACCGCCCCGCAGCTGGTCACCGGCGTGGACGAGCCGGCCCCGGGGGACGCCGCGGAGGCGGCCCGCGCCCACCTCGCCGCCCACCGGGAGCGCTACCGGGTCGACCCGGCGCAGCTCGTCGTGACCGGCGTGGAGCGCTCGGCGGACGGCCGGCGCACCGTCCGGTTCGAACAGCGGTACGGCGGCCTGCCGGTCTTCGGCGCCGCCTACCTGGTCCACCTGGCCGGGGAGGGCCAGGCGCAGCACGTCGAGTCGGTCGGCGGCAAGTACTTCACCGGCCTGACCGCCCCGACCGTCCAGGCCCTGCCGGACGAGGTGCTGCGCGGCCTCGCGCTCGCCTCCGTCGAGGACGGTCCGGCCCGCACCGGCGTCACCGCCGAGGACGGCGGTCCGGTGGTGCTGCCCGGCGGCACCGGCCGACTGGCCCGGCACTACACCGTGCGCGGCACCGACCGGACGGTCTGGGAGGGCAGGGCCCGCGAGATCTACGTGGACGCCACCACCGGCGCGGTCGCCCTCGCCCACACCGTCCGGGCCCGCGCCGCCGGGGCGCCCGCCGCCGCGGCCGCGGCTACGCCGGCGGCCGGCCTCGAACCCGCCGTCGGAACCGCGCCGGACGTCCAAGGCCGTCCGACCCGCGTCAACATCGCCCGCCTGCCGGACGGCACCTACCAGCTGATCGACCTCACCCGCCCCACCGCCCTGACCGTCTACGACGCGGGCGGCCGGGACGAGTACGAGGTGGGCGGCTCGTTGCCCGACGGGGTCCGCCCGGTGAGCTCGCCGACCCCGGACTTCCCGGCCTCGCTCGCCGCCACCGGCGCCGCCGAGGCACAGCGCAACGCCGGCGCCGTCTACGACTTCTTCCGCGACCGGCTCGGCCGGGACGGGATCGACGGCGTCGGCGGCCCGGTCAACGCCGTCGTGAACGTGACCAGCGGGGGCGAGAGCCTGGCGAACGCCTACTGGGGCAGCGGGCGGATGACCTACGGGAGCGGCAACGCCAAGTACTACCCGTTCGCCGCCGCGCTCGACGTCTCCGGCCACGAGATGACGCACGGCGTCGTCGAGAACACCGCCAAGCTCGTCATGCGCGACCAGTCCGGCGCCCTCGACGAGGCCCTCGCCGACTACTTCGGCAACGCGGTCGAGGCCACCACCCTCGGCATCCCGATGACCGACCCGCGGGCCGCCCTGCTCGGCGAGAGCCTCTGCCGCACCGGCACCCCGCAGGACTGCGCGGCGCGCCGCCTCGACACCGGCCGCAGCACCGTGAACGACTACATCGGGTTCCCGGTCCACTTCACCGAGGACGCCTCGCACGACAACTCGGCGATCATGAGCGGCGCGCTGTGGGACATCCGGCGCACCCTGGACCCGCTGCTCGCCGACCGGCTGGTCTACCGGGCGCTCACCGAGTACCTCACCCCGCTGGACACCTTCGTCGACGCCCGCAACGCGGTGCTCGCCGCCGGTCGCACGCTCGGTCTCACCCGTGCCCAACTCCGCACGGTGACCGCCGCGTTCGACGCGCACGGGATCAAGGAGGGCTGGGAGCGGCGGATCGGCATGGACAGCCGCACCCTGGTGCGCTCGCTCACCGTGGGCACCCAGAACCGGCCCGACGTCGTCAACGGCCGCTGGGTGATGGCCAACGGCGAGGCAGGCTTCCTCGGCATCCTCACCGGGACCGTCGGCAGCTCCGCCGAGCCGGTCCGACTCAGCCCGGTCGGGGACAAGCGCTCGCACAGCGCGCCCGCCACCGACGGCACCGTCGCGGCCTGGGTCTCCCAGGGCGAGACCACCCCGGGCCGGCCGGACTGGTCCGTGCTGGTCCGCCCGCTCGACGGCGGTGCCACGCGCACCGTCCACAGCACCACCGGCCAGATGCTCTCGGGCGTCCGGGTCGCCGGCGGGACCGTCGCCTTCGAGGCAATGGACTTCAGCACCGGCCGCACCCTGCCGTGGCTCTCCGTGAACGGCGCGCCGGCCGCACCGATCGCGCTGCCCGACGGCCACCACGGGCAGGCCCTCTCGCTGCGCGGAGACCTGCTCGCCTGGACCGAGCGCTGGCAGGAGGGCGAACGCACCGTCTACGCGCCGACCGTCTACTCGCTCTCCGCGGGCAGGGTCGTCGCCCAGTACGTCGCGGGCGGTGCGGGCGACACCCGGGAGACGCTGGCGGTCCGCACGCTGCTGACCGGGAAGCGGCTGCTCTGGCTGGAGACGCCGGTCGACGGGAGCCGCGGCACCTCGATCCGCTCCGGCGCCCTCGACGGCTCCGGCGTGAGCGACCTGCTGACCGGCAGCACCACGCAGCCGCGCCAGATCGACGAGCTGACCGCCTCCGAGAAGGCCGTCACCTTCGCCTACGCCTTCACCTGGCCCAAGGGCCGGCGCGTCGCCAACGCAGACCTGCCGAAGCTGTGGCAGCTCCCGATCGAGGGCGGTACCCCGCAGCGGTTCTCCTGCAACCGGGGCGGCCAGTACATGCCGGTGGCCGACCACGGCACCCGGGTGCTCTGGGCGGACGCCACGCCCGGCCGCACCGATCTGGTCATGCGCGAGAGCGCGGCCGTGACCTGCTGACCGAGGAACGCTGCCCCGGGGTCCCACCCCGAGCCTCCCGACCCCGAGCGTCCCGACCCCGGACGCCAGGACCCCGCTGCTCCCCGGTCCCCCGCCCGGCCGCTTCCCCTTCGCGGCCGGGCGGGGCCTCCTCACGTCGGGCCCGGAGCACGGTCGGGACACCGGGTCACCGGGTCACCGGGTCGGCCCCGGGCCGGCCCCGGGCCGGTCGTGTCGGCGTCGGACCGTATCGTGTGCGGCGATCACCATCGGAACGCACACGGGGGCACCACACATGACCGTTCACCGGCCGGGACTGCCGCAGGACCTTCCGCCGGCCGAGGAGTTGTGGGCGCGCTGGGCACTGCTCGCAGCCCTCGGGGCGACCACCGAGGACGAGGAGCGCCCGCCCCGTCACCGCACCGGCCGGTGGATCGACGACGAGGGCCTGCACTGGGACGACTGCGGCTGCACCTGGTGGGTCATGTCCAAGGGCGGCGACGGCCGGTTCGTGCTCTACGGCGAGGACGAGGCCAGCGGCGTCAAGTGGCACGAGCCGGCGATCGACGTGCTCGCGGGCGGCCCGGACTGGCTGCCGTACGAGGAACTGCGGGACCGGATCGAAGCGTACGAGATCGGGTGCGTCTACTGGTACGAGAACGGCACCTGGGCCCGGGCACCGTACCCGGACGACCTCGACGACGACGGCCTGGACTGCGGCATGAGCTCCTTCATCGACCGCGGCGAGGTACTGGCCGAACTGACGGCCAACCTGGACCGCACGGTCGGCGGGGCGAGCGCCGAAAGCCTCCTGGCCGACGCGGAGGCGTACCGGCTGGAGCCGCAGAAGCTGCTTGACCGGTTGGTCCGGACCGACTGCCACGATGACTCGTCGGACCGGTCGTCGGACGGGGATTCGTCGGACGGGCCGGCCATCGTCCGGGCGTTGGCCCGCGCAGGCCTGACGGGGGAGTACGCGGCGACTGACACTCCTTGACGAGCAGGGCGGGAGACGGCCCGTGACGGCCCGATGACCGCACGCGCATTGTGCCGCGTGGTTGCTGTCTCCTTGATCGCCCCGCCCTCCCGGACGCGCCGCCCGCCCCGACACGGCAGGCAGGGGCGGGCGGGGTCCGTCCGGGAGGGCGGATCAGGAGGGGCGGCGGACGTACGGCTCCCAGGACACCTTGATCGACCGTGCCCCCTCGGCGGGGGCCGGGCCGCGCTGCTGCTCGGTGCCGAACGGCGGAGCGCCCGATTCCCACTGCGGCGGGTTCCGAGGAGAGCAGCGCCCACGGGATCGGGCAGCTCACCGGCGACGTGTTGCTCGCGAAGGTGCAACTCGTCTGGTACACCAAGCCGTTCGTGGTGATCGCCTGGAGAATGACGTGGTCGCCCTGGTCGCCCTGGTCGCCCTGGTCGACCACGGAGACGCTGCACGCGGGCGAGGCACCCGCAGGCAGGGCCTGGGCGGACGCCCAGGTGGTGGTCCCGGCCCCCGAGCCGTTGAGCGGCTGGCTGCCGACCTGCACGGCGCCGTTCTTGACGGCGCCGGTGCAGAGGAACTGGCCGTGGACCGCGGTCTCCAGCGAACTGCACGGGCCCTGGGCGCCGGTGGCTCCTGCAGCGCCGGTGGGCCCGGCGCTTCCGGTCGGACCGGTGGGGCCGGTGGGGCCGGTCGGACCGGTGGGTCCCGTGGCGCCTGCGGCACCTGTGGCGCCCACTCCCGTCGCGCCGGTGGCTCCCGTGGGCCCGATGGGCCCGGTTGCACCTGTGGCCCGGATGGCGGCGTCCCGGGAAATCACCGACCTGGCCCACACCGGCCGTGCACATGGGGCGCACCCGGACGGCGGGAGGCTGTGTGGGACCGCGGAACGAACGGGCGGCCGAAATAGAGTCAGGACCCACCGCGCGGGACCAGGGGCGGAACTCCGCCTGCCCTGCTCCGTCCACCCGCCGCTCCCCACGCCCCCGCAGCCCCACCCCCGAGAGGCCGTTGTGGCACCACACGAGAACTTCCGCCCCCGTGGGGCGAGGCCCACCGTCTGCCTGTGCATGATCGTCAAGGACGAGGCGGCGGTCATCGAACGCTGCCTCGCCTCCGTGCGCGACCTGGTCGACACCTGGGTCATCTCCGGCACCGGATCGACCGACGGGACCCAGGAGCTGATCCGCCGCGCGCTCGCGGGAATCCCCGGCGAGCTGCACGAGGAGCCCTGGGTCGACTTCGGGCACAACCGCACGCTGAACATCCGGCACGCCCATGGCAAGGCCGACTACCTGCTGCTCGTCGACGCCGACATGGTGGTGCGGCAGGAGGGCCCGCTCGCGGAGCTGACCGCCGACTCCTACCTGCTGCGCCACGCCGCCGACCTGGAGTACCGGATCAAGCGGCTGGTCCGAGGTTCGAAGGCCTGGCGCTACGAGGGCGCCACCCACGAGTACCTGACGACGAATCAGGTCGACTGGTCCGCTGACCTCGACGCGCTGGTCATCGAGCACTTCGCCGACGGCGGGTCGCGGTCCGACAAGTTCGAGCGCGACGCACGCCTGCTGCGGGAGGACCTCGAACGCGACCCCGCCAACCCGCGCACGGTCTTCTACCTCGCCCAGACCCTCCGCGACCTCGGCCGCACCGCCGAGGCCGTCGAGCTGTACCGGCGGCGCGCGGGGATGGGGGCGTGGGCGGAGGAGGTCTACTACGCGCTGCTCCAGGTCGGCGTGCTGACCGCCGAGCAGGGCGACTGGCCGTCGGCCATGGAGGCGCTGCTGCGTGCCTGGGAGAGCCGGCCGCAACGGCTGGAGGCCTGTTACGAACTGGTCTCCCGCCTGCGCCTGATGGGACGCCACCACAGCGCACACGCCTTCGCCCGGGCCGGCCTCGACCGCGCGATGCCCGACGACTGGCTGTTCACCCAGCCCTGGGTGTACCGCTGGGGGCTGCTCTTCGAGTACTCCGTCACGTCGTACTGGGTCGGCGATCCGAAGGGCTCGCTGGAGGCCTGCGACCGTCTGCCGGCCCTCGCCGACCTGCCCGAGCGGTACCGCGAACAGACGCTCGCCAACCGGGAGTTCGCGGAGCGGGCCGCGCGGGCGGTCGTGCCGGTGCCGGCCTGAGCCCGCGGCCGGGCTCTCCTGCGACGGAGCCCGGCCGGAACGTCCGAGGTTCAGTCCTGGAGGGAGTCCAGCCAGGAGGTCAGCAGGCGGTTCACCTCCTCGGGGCGCTCCTGCTGGACCCAGTGCCCGCAGCCGTCCAGGATGTGGGCGGAGGCCAGACCGGGGAGGGTGGCCGGGTAGGCGTCGATCGCGTCGGCCATCCAGGTCGTGGAGGCGTCCAGGGCGCCGCCGATGAACAGGGACGGCTGCTTGATCGGGGCGCCGGCGTACGGGGCGAGGTCCTCCCAGTCGCGGTCCATGGTGCGGTAGCGGTTGAGGGCCCCGGTCATGCCGGTGCGCTCGAACTCCCCGGCGTACACGTCGAGGTCGTCCTCGGTCAGCCAGGCGGGCCGCTTGCCGGCGGGGAAGCGGTCGCGCAGCCGGCCGCCGGTGCGGGTCACGAAGTGGGGGTCGGGCTCGCCCTCGGTGGGCATGGTGTCGGCGGACAGCGCCGCGTAGAAGCCCGCGAGCCAGCCCCGGAGGTCGGGCTCGATCTCCGCTTCGGCCCGGCCGGGCTCCTGGAAGTACGAGACGTAGAACTCCTGGTCACCGCCCATCTGCGCGAAGACGTCGGTGGGGCGGGGGCCGCCGGGCGGCGCGTAGGGGACGCTCAGCAGCGCGACGGCCCGGAAGACCTCGGGGTGGAGCAGGGCGGAGGTCGCCGCGATGGTGGAGCCCCAGTCGTGCCCGACGACCACCGCCGTCTCCTCGCCCAGGGCGCGCACCAGGGCGACGTTGTCCGCCACGAGGTCGAGCATCCGGTAGGCGTCCGTCGCGGCCGGCTTGGAGGAGCGGCCGTAGCCGCGCACGTCGAGCGCCACGGCCCGGTATCCCGCTGCCGCGAGGGCCGGGAGCTGGCGGCGCCAGGAGTACCAGGACTCGGGGAAGCCGTGGACGAGCAGGACCAGCGGTCCGGTGCCCTGTTCGACCAGGTGCAGGCGGCCGGCGGGCGCCTCGATGGTGCGGTGGCGCAGGTCGGTGGACGGCGCGGGCTGGTGCATGGCTTCTCCTCGGTTCACGGTCGGCCGCGGTTTCCCACCGATCTTGCGGCGCGGCGGCCGCCCGACGCGAGCACCCTTGTCATTCTGGCAAACTGGCAGGGCAGGGCGGTGGAGGCGGCACGGCTGGAGGGAGTCGGGCGATGGTGACGGACGACGTCGTGGCCGACGCGCTGGCGGCCATGGGCCCGCGGCTGCGGACCGCGCGCGAGCAGCGCGGAGCCACGCTCACCGGCGTCAGCCGCGCGACCGGCATCTCGCTGAGCACGCTGTCGCGGATCGAGACCGGTCGGCGCAAGCCGACCCTGGAGGTGCTGCTGCGCCTCGCGAAGGCGTACGACGTCTCCCTGGACGAGCTGGCCGGCACCGCGCCCGGCACCGCGCCCGGCACCGCACCCGGCACCGCGCCCAGCCCTGCGTCCGGCACCGCGGCCGGATCGCGCATCCCGATGCCGCAGCGTCCCGGTGACGGCAAGGCGGTGCTGCCGTTGACCCGCTACGTCGGGGGCCTGCACGCCCACAAGCACGTGCTGCCGCCCGTCGACGCGCCGCCGGCGCGGCCGCGGCAGGTCTCCCACGACGGGTACGAATGGCTCTGCGTCCTGTACGGGCGGCTGTGGCTGGCGCTCGGCGAGC
The DNA here is from genome assembly GCF_044541955.1 of Kitasatospora sp. NPDC085464. NCBI lineage: Bacteria > Bacillati > Actinomycetota > Actinomycetes > Kitasatosporales > Streptomycetaceae > Kitasatospora > Kitasatospora sp. NPDC085464. The sequence goes on along the minus strand of NZ_JBITTM010000069.1, from coordinate 32,642 downwards.
AGGACCTCGTCCTGAGCGCCGGGGAAGTGGTCGAGTTCGACACCCGCACCGCCCACGGGGTCGCGAACGCCGGACCCGACGGACCGGTCGAATACCTGGTCATGTTCGGGCCGCAGGGGGAGCGCCTACGGCCGCGCACCCCGGCCCCCGGCCGCGCGGCCCGGTAGCGCGGAGCGGACCTCGGGCGTCGCCATCCGTCACCCGGGCTTCCGGGGAAGCCTCGCCGGGTACCAGACGCCGAAGCCCGGGCCGGGGCGGAGCGTGCCGTTCACGCTCAGGTCGTCCTCCCAGACTTGGCCGGCAGCCGGACCGGTGACGATCAGGACCGTTCCTCGAACCGGCGCACCTGCTCGGCGGACAGGACGGGATTCATTCCCGCCCTGGTCCGCGCCGGCCACGGTCGGGCCCCTGCCGGCGCTGCGAACCGAGCGCCCCACGCTCCCACCTGGTCTGCTCCCCACCCGAGGTCCGTCCGTCCTGGTCCGTGAGGATAGATCAGCCTCGATCGCGGCTGTCCCACGCCCCGGTGGTGGGTTCACGCGGTCCCGGCGGGCCACCCCTCGCCGGTGGCGCCGTCGAGGCGCCGCACGTCTATCTCGTCCGCGGCGACCAGGGCGACCCGGTCGCCCACCCGGACGGCGCACACCCCCATGCAGGCGTCGTCCTCCCACCCGTCGACCGGCTCGCCCACCGGCTGCCCGGTGAGCGCGTCGTACCGGTAGAGGCGGTCCGAGGCCACCGCGAGCACGGCCCGGCCGTCCACCTGATAGGCGCACAGGCCCAGCGTGTTCTCGGGTTGCACCATCATCCTGCCGAGCGGCGTCCGGGTCTCCGGGTCCCAGATCCGCACCGAGTGGTCCGTACCGCCGGTGGCCAGCAGGATCCGGCCGTCCGCCGGGTACGCGACGAGGCGGGAGATCGGCCCGTTGTGCGCCTTGACCGGGCCGCCGACCGGCCGGCCGGTCGCCAGGTCCCAGACCCGGAGCAGCCCGTCGGCGTCCGCGCCGGCCAGCCGGGGCGTGCCGTCCGCCGCGGTGAACGCGGCCAGCGACCACACCTGCCTGCGGCCGGTACCGCGCATCCGGGGCCCCGCGGGCTCCCCGGTCACCGCGTCGACCGGCTCCACACGCCCGTCGCTCCATCCGAGCAGCAGGCTCCGCTGCCCGTCGGGGCCGAGATGGGGAACCACCGCCGACATCCGCGGCCACGTCCGGCCCCACGGCTTGCGCCGCTTGCCCCAGGTGTCGGGACAGGCCCGCTCGCCCGTCATCAGGTCGACCTGGAACAGCGCCCCGCGCAGTCCCCGGGACTGCTGCAGGAGCACCAGCACCGGCGATCCGCCGCCGGCGTCGACGTGCATCCGGCAGAGCGGGCCGCCGATGAAGCGCTCGCCGAGCGCGAACTCCCGTACCAGGGAACCGTCTTCGGCGTCGTACACCGAGAAGCCCCGGCCCTGGGTCGAGCCCGGCCGGATGACCACCGACCGCCCGTCGAGCTCGGCGCCGAGCAGTTGGCCCGGGCCGATCAGCACGGGTCCGTCCCGGGCCGTGAAAGGGTCGCCCTGCGCATTCCTGCCGAACCTCACTGTCCTCGAAGGGGGAGAGGGGGGCGGTACCGTCCGCGCGGCGGCCCCCCGAACGGCGGGACGCTACCAGCCGGACGGACGGGCAACGGGCGCGCCCTCGTCAGCTCCGGCTCCGGCTCCGGCTCCGGCACCGGCACCGGAGTCGGAGTCGGAGCTGCTGCCGGCGATCCCCCGGCCGCCGGCGCCGCCTCGACCGCCGGCGCAGCCCCGGCCACGGGCTCGGGCCGACTGTGGGCCGGCGTCGGCCGGTGTCACCGTTCCCGGGCGATGTGGGCGATGTGGGCGACGTGGGCACCCGGGGGAACGGGGGCGGCCTCGGTGGCCGGGGGGCCGGGCGTTGCGGGGGCCTCGGCGCGGCCGAGTCCGACGCGCCGCCGGAGCGCGGTCAGGGCACGTGGGGACCACCAGGCCCAGCGGCCCAGCAGACGCATCGTCGCGGGGACGAGGAGCACCCGGACCACGGTGGCGTCGACCGCGACGGCGACCACCAGTCCGACGCCGATCATCTGCATGAAAGCGATGGAGGAGGCGAGGAAGCCGCAGACCACGACGATCAGCAGCAGCGCGGCGCTGGTGATCACCCCTCCGGTGCGCTGGAGCCCGAGGGCGATCGACTCCTCGGTGCCCGCGCCGCGGTCGTGGTGCTCCTTGATCCGGGAGAGCAGGAACACCTGGTAGTCCATGGCCAGGCCGAAGGCGATGGCGACGATCAGCACCGGGAAGTCGGCGTCGATCGCGCCGATCGGGGTGAACCCCAACAGGCCGTGCAGGTGGCCGTCCTGGAAGATCCAGGTGATCACGCCGAACGCGGCGAACAGGGAAAGTGCGCTCAGCAGAACGGACTTCAACGGGATCGTCACCGAGCCGAAGGCCAGGAAGAGCACCAGGGCGGAGACCGCCGCGACGAACAGCGCCATCCACGGCACCCGGGAGCCGATCATGCGGACGATGTCCACGCGGGAGGCCGGCATGCCGGTGAGCAGCGCGGTGGCGCCGTCCGGTGGTGTCTGCGCCCGCAGGTCGCGCACCATCGCGGCGGCCTCCTGCGACATCTGGTCCGCGCCGTACCGCAGGGTGATGCGGGCGGTGTCGCCGTGGGTGGATGTCACCGCGGCGCCGGTGACCCCGGGTACCGCGCCCAGCCGTCGGGCGTAGGCCTCCAGCGCGGGGGAGGCGGTGCCCGCCGGACCGTCGAGCCGGACGACGGCGGTGAGCACCTTGGTCGGGTCGTGGTCGAACCCGGTGCCCAACTGACGGGCGACGACGCGGGCGTCGGCGTCGGCGGGCAGGACCCAGTCACCGGGGCGGGCCCAGTTCGCGCCGAGGAAGGGCGCACCGGCGGTGAGCAGCAGGGCGACGGCTGCGAGGCAGGTCGGCACCGGACGACGCATTACCAGGCGGGCGGCGCGGTACCAGTGGCCCTGCCCCGGTGCGGGCGCGGCCTGGCGCCGGGAGGCACCGGCCCGGTGGCCCCACGGCAGCGGGATCCGCAGGGCGTCGACGCGGTGCCCGGTGATGCGCAGCAGCGCGGGCAGGACGGTGAGTGAGCTCAGCACGGCGAAGGCGGTGACCGACACGGCGGCGTAGCCCATCGAGCTGAGGAAGCGGGAGGGGAAGAGGATCAGGCTCGCGAAGGAGATGGCGACGGCCAGCCCGGAGAAGGCGACGGTGCGTCCGGCGGTGGCGGTGGTGCGTTCGACGGCGAGGTCCGGCGGCGTGCCGGCGGCGAGCTCCTCGCGGTAGCGGCTGACCATGAACAGGGCGTAGTCGATGGCCAGTCCGAGCCCGAGGATGGTGATCACGTTGATCACGCTGCTGGAGATCGGCACGGCATAGGCGGTGATCCGGAGCACGGTGAACGAGCCGAGCGCCACGACGGCGCCGGTGGCCAGCGGCAGCAGGGCGGCGATCGCGCTGCGGAAGACCAGGACGAGCAGGACGAGGAGCAGCGGTACCGAGAGCAGCTCCGCGCGCCCGATGTCGCGGCCGGTCAGCGCGTTGACCTGTTCGGTCATCGCGGTGACACCGCCGAACGCGACGTCCAGGCCCGACACCCGGAAGCGGTCCGCGATGCGCTGGAGCGCCCTGACCCGCTCCTGGTCGTCGGACGCCGCGAACTGCAGGGTGACGTACGTGGAGCGGCCGTCGCGGCTGACGAAGTCCGCGGAGCCGTGGCTGGACCAGTACGACTCCAGATGCGTCAGGTCCTCGCGCGGGACGGCGTCCAGGGCGGTGCGGAGCCGCGCGGAGAGGTCGGGGTCGTCGATGCGGCGGTCGGCGCTGCGGTAGAGCACCACGGCGTCGGGCTGCAGGCGGCCGAGCGGGCCGGCCAGCACCCGGTCGGCCCGGACGGAGGGGCTGTCGGGGTCGTCGAAGCCGGCGCCACCGGTGATCGCGCCGAACACCTGGGTGCCCCACAGGCCGGCCACCAGGGTGAACAGGAGGGTGGCGACGACGACCAGTCGTCGGCGCCGGGCGGCGAATCTTCCGAGCAGGGCGAACACGGGTGACTCCTTGGGAGGGTGGGACACGGGGCCCGCGGGGCGTCAGCGGGCGCTGTCCCGAGGTTGGCGGTCCGGGCGGGGTTCCGGCCTCGGGCGACCGGCCCGATCCCGGCCGACCGGAAGGAGGAGGCGTCTCCTCCGCTCGGGGGAGGAGATTCCGTCCTGACGGGACGTAGGGTCTGGTCCCGTGTTGCGTGGACGGATGGATCGCCTCTTCGGTCGCAGGTTCGGCCCGATGCGGCTGGCCCTCGTGGCCTTCGGCCTCGGCTACCTGCTGCTGTTGCGCCGCCCCGGCGAGCTGGGGGCGGCCGACTGGGCCGTGGGCCTCGGGGTGCTGGCGCTGTCCGCGCTCGGCGGCTTCGGGCCGTGGGGGACGGCGATGGGCCAGTGCGCCATGCTGGCGCTGGCGGAACTGTGTGCCCCGCTGGTCACGGTGGAGGCGAAGGTCGGGGCGAGCGCGGCCCTGTTCGAGCTGGCGGTGCGCCGCTGGGGGAGACCGACCGCTGTCGCCTCCGCTGCCCTGGCCCTGGCCCAGCTGGTCCGCACCGGCTGGCCGCCGTCCGCGGAGATGTTCCCGGCGCTGTACCGGGCTGCGGTGATCGTCGGCGTGCCCGTCCTGCTGGCGGCCTACATCCGTTCCGCGGAGCGCGCCGCCGGCATCGCCCGGGAGCGGGCGCTGGAGGCAGAGCGCAGCCGACACCTGGCCGAGTGGGGCGCGAGGATGGGCGAGCGGGCGGCGATCGCGCGCGAGCTCCACGACATGGTCGCCCACCACCTGGCGTCCACGGTGCTGCGGGTCGGCGTGGCCCGGCACGTGCTGGCACCGGCCGACCCGCGCCTCGCCGAGGTGCTGGACGACGTGCACACGAGCGCGAACACCGCGCTGACCGACCTGCGCAGGCTGCTGACCGCGCTGCGCGAGCCCGCCGCCGACCACCTCGCCCCGCTGCTCGCCGAGACGACGGATCTGCCCGCCGCCGTCCGGGGCGTGGTGGAACGCAGCCGCCAGTCCGGAATGGCGGTCCACGCCGAGGTGGATCCCGGGATCGCCCGACTCGACGCGATGCGGTCGCTGACGGTCCTGCGGCTGGTCCAGGAGGGGCTGGCCAACGCCACCAAGCACGCCGGCCCCGCGGCCCGGATCCGGCTGCGGATGGAGATGGAGGACGGGACGTTGTCCCTTGCGTTGGAGAACACCCTGCCGACGGGCGCGACCCCGCCGTTGCCGGGCCACCCGGAGCGGTCCGGGGGTCACGGCCTGCTGGGCATGCGCGAGCGCGTCGCCCTGGTCGGTGGGACGCTCGACGCCGGACCCGCCCCGGGCGGCTGGCGGATCGCGGCGACCCTGCCACCCACGGCGACCGGAGTGGGCCCGTGATCAGCGTGCTCATCGTCGACGACCAGCAACTGGTCCGCGCCGGGGTGCGGATGCTCTGCGAGTCCGCGCAGGACCTCGTCGTCGCCGGGGAGGCCGCCGACGGCGCGGAGGCGGTCCGTCTGGCCGAACGGCTGCGGCCGGACGTGGTGCTGATGGACCTCCACATGCCCGGGACGGACGGCATCGCCGCCACCGCCCGTACTCTCCGCGTCCACCCGGCCGCCCGCGTCGTCGTGTTGACGACCTTCGACGACGACGACCGGCTCTACCCCGCGCTGAGCGCCGGCGCCTGCGGCTTCCTGGGCAAGGACGTCGAACCGGCGGCCGTGCTCGACGCCGTCCGGCGCGCCGCGGCGGGCGACAGCCCGTACAGCCCGACCGTGCTGCACCGGGTGGTCACCCGCGCCGCCCTGGCCTGGGGCGGAACGGCCGGACGACCGAGCGCGGGCACACCGTTCACGCAGCGGGAACGGGAGGTTCTGCGGCTCATCGCCGCCGGCCTCTCGAACAGCGAGATCGCCGCCCGCATGCACATCGGCCTGACCACGGTGAAGACGCACGTGTCCAACCTGATGACCAAGACCGACGCTCCCAACCGGGTGCGCCTCGCCGTCCTGGCCATCCAGGAGGGCATCGCCGACGACTGACACCCGGGCTGGGCCGGCCGGTGGCCGGTACCGCCGCCCGGCGTCCGGCCCCAACCTCGGGATGTCGGCCGGAAAGAGGCTGACCAGCAGGCCGTAGGCCTCCGCGGTCGGACTCTCGCCCGCCCCCAGCCGTGTTGCCCGCACCCCGGCCTTCTGCAGTTGACCAGGCGGTGGCGCAGCGGGTGCCCGAGGGCCTTGAACCAGCGTCGACGATCATCGACGCTTGACCCGGCTCCACATCACACGCCCGCCTCACATCACACGCCCGCCCCGCATCGCACGCCCGCCTCACATCACACGCCCGCCCCGCATCGCACGCCCCACCGCACCACCCCGGCGAGAGGAACCCCGTGCCGCTGTCCATCACCCACGTCACCACCGACCGCCCCGAGCGCTACCTCAAGCAGCTCGTCTCCCACCTGGGCCACAAGACCGGCACCACGCTCGACGCCCAGGACCGCGGCACCGTCACCCTCGGCAACGGCGCGAACTGCGTCATGACCGCCCGCCCGGGAGAGCTGGAACTGATCGCGGCCGCGGCCGACGCCGAGGCGCTGAGCCAGGTCCAGGACCTGGTCGCCCGTCACCTGGTGCGCTTCGCCACCCAGGAGGAACTCACCGTCGAGTGGAACACGCCCGTCGACGGCGCCGAACTGGAGCCGATCCACCCGCTGGTCGACGGGTACGCACTGCGCCACTGCACCCCCGCCGACCAGGTGCTCCACGACCTCGCCGAGCGGACCAGGGAAGCCACCGGCCGGGCCGCCTGGATGCAGGTCTCGGCCGACGAGGGTGCGCTGCTCACCATGCTGGTGCGGATGCTGGGCGCGAAGTTCGCCGTGGAGGTCGGGGTCTTCACCGGTTACTCCTCCCTCTGCATCGCCCGCGGCCTGGCCGAGGGCGGCCGCCTGCTCGCCTGTGACACCAACGCCGAGTGGACCGCCATCGGCCGGGAGCACTGGGAGCGCGCCGGGGTGGCCGACCGGATCGACCTGCGGATCGCCCCCGCCCTCGACACCCTCCGGGCGCTGCCGGACGAGCCGCACATCGACATCGCCTTCATCGACGCGGACAAGCAGAGCTACCCCGCGTACTACGAGGAGATCCTGCGCCGGCTGCGCCCGGGCGGCGTGGTCGTCCTCGACAACGTCCTGCTCGGCGGCCGTTCCCTGGACCCGGCCTACCAGGAGGAGCACCACCTGGCGATGCGCCGGCTGAACGAGTTCATCGCGGCGGACGACCGGGTGGACGCCGTGATGCTGACGGTCCGCGACGGGGTGACCCTGGCGCGCAAGCGGTGACCACGTGGTGACCGCCGCCGACCCTCCGCCTCCTCGCGGCGGCGCCGGACCGGGCCCTACGTGTTCAGGGCCCGTCGTGCCGTGTCGGTGAACGTCTCCACGACGTCCCGGAGGTCCGCGCAGCTCGCGGGGAGTCCGGCCGGGTCGCCGGGGCCTCGCAGGATGTTCTCCACGACGTGCGCCCGGCGGATCCGTCCCCGGGGGTGAGTGCCGGGCGCCGCCGGCCTCTAGACGCGTGCCTTCCGCGCCGAGTGCCAGGCCGCCCCGGCCAGTGCCCGCGTGGACCGGAGGAGCGACAGCTGCTCGTGATCGCGGTAGAGCCTCCAGTTGTGCTCGACCAGCGACAGCTTGTTCGAGGACAGCGACCCCGCCCGGCCGGACCGGTAGATCGCCAGCGGTTCCCGCAGCCCCCGGGCGGGGTGCCCGTCCCGCATGATCGCCAGCCACAGCGCGTAGTCCTGCCGCTTCGGCATGTCGGGCATCAGCCGGGTGCCCAGCCGACTCCGGTCGTACATCGCGGTCAGGGCCCCGATGTGGTCCTGCACCAGCATGTCCCGGTAGGTCACGCGATCCCTGGCCTCGATCACCCGTCCGTTGGGCGTGAAGTCGCAGGCCTCGCCGGCGTGGTCGCCGTCGACCTTGTAGTAAGAGGTGAACGTCAACGGGGCATCGCCGTCGGCGGCGAACGCGAGCTGCCGTTCCAGCTTCTCCGCGAGCCACATGTCGTCGCTGTCCAGGAAGGCCACGTACTCGCCGCGCGCCCGTGCGAGGGCGAGGTTGCGGGCCTTGGCCGCACCGCCCTGCCCGGGAGCGGCCTCCGGGCGCACCCGTTCGTCCTGGCGGGCCAGGTCTCGCAACAGGTCCATGGAGCCGTCCGTGGACGCGTCGTCGGTGATCAGCAGCTCGACGTCGGCGTGCGTCTGCGCGAGCACGGAGCGCACCGACGCGCCGACGGTGGCAACCGAGTTGTGTACCGGCATCACCACAGAAACCAGGGGCACAGCAGTTCCTCACCCACCTCGGTCGGAGGCGTCATGGATCTTGTCGTCGCCGGCCAAGGCTACGTGAGTCCGCCGCCGTGTGCGTCGCCGGGGCGGGTCGTCGCGTGGCCGACCGCGGCGTGGACCTGCAGCGCAGCAAGCAGCGCACCGCCGATCCACTGCCGGACGGCCCCGGCCCCACGCGCTGGTCTACGCGCCGGCCCCACGCGCCGAGCCCGCCCCCCGGCGCCGTCGGCCCGTCGGCACGGCAGGCCGCGGTGCGGGTGGCGAGTTCGGCCGAACCCGTGCCGATCGGCCGTGTCCCGCGCAAGGATGTTCTCCGTCACACCAATTGACGGAGGATCAGATCATGGAAGAAGTGACGCCGCCGCAGCGGTCGGGGGACGGCGCGGAGGCGGAGAGCCGGACGACCGTCGTCAACGCGATCCACAACTCGACGGTCAACGGCTCGGTGATCCAGGGCGGCACCGTCACCGTCCAGCTGCCGTCGCCCGCTCCGCCGGAGTGGCCGCTGTCCATCGGCGTCATCCCGATCCTGGCCAGCGCCTTCCAGCCGCGCACCGCCGTGCGCGAGGCGATCGACCGGGTCCGGGCCGGGAGCGAGACGGTGGTGCTCTCCCAGGTCCTCGCCGGGGGCGGCGGGGTCGGCAAGAGCCAGCTGGCCGCGCACTACGCCTGGCAGGCCCTGGAGGACGGCGTCGACGTGGTGGTCTGGGCGGCCGCAGCCGACCCGGTCTCCGTCCTGCTCGCGTACGCCGAGGCCGCGGCCGCGGTCCAGCTGCCCGGCGCCACCAACGCCCGCGACCGCGTCGCACAGGACGCCCGGCTCTTCCTGAACTGGCTCAGCAGCACCGAGCGCAGCTGGCTCGTGGTCCTCGACGACGTCACCGACTTCACCGCCACCGGGCCGCTGTGGCCCGGGCGGTCACGCCGTGGCAACGGCCGGGTCCTCGCCACCACCCGCCAGCGCGGCGCCCACGCGTCCGGCGGCGGGCGGGCCGTCGTCCCGGTCGACGTCTACGACGCGGCCGAGGCCGGCGCCTACCTCCGCGAGCGCCTCACCGCCGCCGGCTACCCCTACCTGCTGGACCGGCAGGCCGAGGAGCTCGCCGAGGCGCTCGGACGGCTGCCGCTCGCCCTCGCCCACGCCGCCGCCTACATGGTCAACCAACAGCGCACCTGCTCGGCCTACCTGGAGATCTTCCGGGAGCGCACCCGCACCCTGGACTCGGTGCTGCCGCCCGAGGCGGACACCGAGCTGTACGGCCGGCCCGTCGCCGCGGCGCTGCTGATCTCGCTGGACGCCGCCCAGCAGACCGAGCCCAAGGGCCTCGCCGTCCCGGCCGTCCGACTGGCGGGCCTGCTGGACCCGGCCGGACACCCCCGCGAACTCTGGACCACCAGGGCGGTGACCGACTACCTCACGAAGCAGCGCGCCACGGAGCAGCGCGCCGCCGGAGCAGCGGTGCCCGGTCCGGCGGCACCCGGCGACGGCTCCGACGCGGAGCCGGCCGAAGCGGGAGAGCCCCCGCCGGTCACAGCCGACGAGGCGCTCACCGTCCTCGCCGTCCTGCACACCTACAACCTGATCGGCAACTACCCGGCCGGGGTCGACATCCCGCACCGGGGCACGGTGGCCGCCCACCGTGAGGTCTCCATCCACGCCCTGACCGCCCGCGCGGCCCGGGACACCACCCCGGACCCGACCCCCGCCCGGTCCGCGGTGATGTTCGCGATGTACCGGCTCTGGCCGGAGGAGGACCACCTCGACCACCGCCTCGCCGCCTGCCTCCGGGCCAACACCGAGACCCTGCGTGACACGGTCGGGCCGGAGGTCCTCCGGCTCTTCCCGGGGTTCGCGCTGCGGCAGAGAGCAGGGCTGAGTCTCCTCGGCGCGGGTCTGCACGCCGAAGCCGTCGACCACTGGACGCAGGAGGCCGAGGCCGACACGGCCGAACTGGGTCCCGAGGACGAGCGCACCCTCGCCTCACAGGCCAACCTGGCCGCCGCCTACGCACTGGCCGGACGGGCCGCGGAGGCCCTCGCCCTCCGGAAGCGGGTCGCGGTCGAGTTCGAGCGCCTCCTCGGCGCCGACTCCCCCAAGACCCTCGTTGCCCTCGCCTCCGTCGCCGGCTCCTACACGGACCTCGGCTACGAGGGCGACGCGATCACGCTCAAGGAACACGTCCTGGCCGCCAGGGAACGGGTCCTGGGCCCGTCCCACTCCGACACCGTGAACGCGCGGAACAACCTCGCCCTCGCCTACGAGATCAACGGGCGGCACGACGAAGCACTCGTCCTGAAGGAACGGGTCGTGATGGAACTCGCGAGCCTGCTCGGCACGGGCGAACACCCCCGCATGCTCATCGCACTGGCGAGCCTCGCCTCCAGCTACGCCCAGGCCGGGCGGCTGGGGGACGCGATGGAGATCGAGGAGAAGGTGCTGGAGGTCTCCGAGCGCATTCTCGGGCCCGACCACCCCGACACCATCGCCGTCCGGGTCTCGCTCGCTTCCTCGTACGCCGCGACGGGGCGGGACGAGGAAGCCTTCGTCCTGCGGAAGCGGGCCGTGGCGGACCGGTACCGGGTCCAGGGCCCCGAGCACCCCGACACCCTCAAGGCCCTCGCCGACCTCTCGGTGTCGTGCCGGAGGACCGGCCGCCACGACGAGGCCGTCGCGATCGCGGAGCACGTCCTCCCGCTCCGGTCGCGGATCCTCGGCCGCGACCACCCCGACACCCTGATCTCCGCCGGCAACCTCGTCAACGCCTACGCCACCGCGGGCGAAACGGAGCGGGCGCTGAAGCTCGCCGAGAGCCTGCGGCCGCACCAGGAACGCGTCTTCGGCCCCCACGACGACACCACGCTGTCGGGGCGCCACGCCGTGGCACTCCTCCGCGTCCACCGCGGGGAGTCCGTCCTCGCCGAGGATCCGGCGCAGGCCGCGAGGGACGCCGAACTGGCCATCGAGGCGGTCGGCCCGCACGTGCTGCCCCGGTTGCCCGCACTGGACGAGGCGCTGGAGGACGCCTACCGCCTCGCCGAGGCGGCCCGGGCCGCGCTGCAGGCGCGCGCCGGTGCACCTGGTGCCGGCGCCGGGGTGGAGGACTGAGGGAGGCGGTACAGCCCGCCGGGGCATGCCGGCCGCCACTCGTCAGAGCTGCGCCGGCTACCACTCGTCGGCGAGACGTTCGGCGAGTGCGTGGATCTGCGGGTCGTACGGCCAGCGATCGGCGAGCGCCGTCACGGCCGTTCGCTGCAGCTGCCAGTCGGAGTCGTCGGCGGCCCGCTCGCGCCGTCGTGACGGGCAGATCCCTGCCGCCGCCGGGTCCTGCGGCTGCGCGAAGACGCCTGTTGGCCTCCGCGACCGCGGTCTTCTGGTTCTTGCCCCTGGCGTGCAGATCGCGCAGCGCTTCGCCGAGCCGCCCGAGCTCCTGCGCCAGGGCTCGCCGTCCGGCGTGCTCGTTCCTCGCGCTCACGTCCGCCCCTCCCGATCGACTGCCGCTCCGGCCGATCCGATCCGGCCGATCCGGCGCCCCCGGACCATGCTCCTCCCACCTGGCAGCTCGCGGACGGAAATCCGGCGATCCGGCATCCGTAGCCGCCCCTGCGCGTCCTGGAGAAGCTGCCCGTGGCCACCCCGCCCGGGGAAGGCCGAGGCTCCTCGGGAAGGACTGACGCATGGACATCTGGTGGGCAACGGTGGCCCTGGCCGGGCTCGCGATCCTCGCGATCGCCCTGGTGACCATCACCGGCCTCGCGCTGAAGGACACCGCCTCCGAGGACCGCGCCGGCATCCTGCGCGCCGTCGCGGAATGCGTGCGGGAACTGCGCCGAGGCCGATGACGGCCCGGGTCACGAGCCCGCCACGGCGCCTCGCCCCCTGCCCCAGCGGCACTTGGTCCGGCTCCACCCCGCCGCCCCCTTCAACGGCAGGCGCCCTACCCCCGCAAGCTCGACGGTGCTGCCCGACCTCGCCACCGTCGACGCACTGCCGGACGTCGAAGCGGCCGGCTGCCGGTACGAGGCCGTCATCATCCTGACTGGTTGTATTCGAACCAGGTCGGGATGGCCTTCACCCGACGGTTGTCCTCGTCGGGGGGCATGCCGAGTTACATGTGCGGCCGTATGCGGAAGCCATGGCACGCCGTCAGCAGGCGCCACGCACCTCGGGTGCCGTCCTCGCCGTCCTCGCCCAGCTCAAGCCGAGCTGGGCGGTCGTCCGATCTGATGGGCATATCGTCCGCTCAATACGGCCGAATGGGTTACCGACGTGCGGTCATGACCACCCACCCGCCGGTCCCCACTAGCTTGGTGCGTGCACGCCCTGACGGGTGGGCGTGGGTTCGGGAGGAGTGCACCATGCGTAGATTGTCGATCACCGTGGCGGCGGTCACGGGGGCCGTCGCCCTCGTCCTCGGGAGTACCGCCGTGGCGGGGCCGCCGGGGCCGCGGCTCGCCGCGCGCTACCTGAACATCCACCAGTGCGTGTACTACGGCCCGGGTGGGCACTACACCAACCTGCTGCCGAACACTGCCGACACGTCCTTCAACACCGGGACGAACGTCTCCAACACGCCCGACACGGCGCTCTCCTGCGGTCCGGGGAGCGGGGGCTGGATGCCGGCGCCCGCCAACTCGGCGGTGAAGGCGTTCGACCTCGCCGCCGGCCGCTACCTGAACGTCCACCAGTGCGTGTACTTCTCGGCCGGCCAGCACTACACGGCCATCCTGCCGAACACCCCGAACGTCAACTTCAACGCCGGTACCAACGTGTCCGACACGCCCGACACGGTGCTGCGGTGCAGCCCGGGCGGTGGCGGCTGGACGCTAACGCTCGCCAACTCCGCCGTCAAGTCCTTCGACCTGGCCGGCAACCGCTACCTCAACCTGCACCAGTGCGTGTGGACGTCGGCCGGCATGTACTACATGGGCGTGCTGCCGAACACCCCGAACGCCAACTTCAACACCAGCACCAACGCGGCCGACACGGCCGACACCGCGCTCAGCTGCCGCCCCGGCGGCGGCGGTTGGTCGCTCGACCCCCTGGACTCGGCCCTCCGCCCGCTGGGCAGCTGAGCCGGGAGGGTTACGCGGGGCAGTGATCCGCGGGGCCGCGACGGGGGCCGACCCGTCGCGGCCCCGTCGCACGTACCGAGGCCGGAAGGCAGGCGAGCGCCGGGTGGACGGGTCGTGCACGCCCGATACCTGGCCTGCCGCCCCGGTGGCAGGACGCCGCAAACTGACTGGCCGTCACCGATGCCACGCCGTCCGCCTTCTCTGCGCCGCTGCATGCCCGCCGGGGCTTCCTCGTGCCGTCCGGATCGGTGGTGGGTGGCCTGGGCGACGCTGTTGCGCCCCAGTGGGTCGCTTCGGTCGCTCCGGTCGCTGTGCCGACTGTCGTCTACGGTGTCGGCGCCGTCAGGTAGCGCTGCAGCGTGGGTCCGAGCCAGTCCACGATCTGCTCGGGGGAGAGGTCCACGCTCTCGGGGAATCGCAGTACGTAGCGCGTGAGTGCGAGTCCGAGCACGGTCGAGGCGCACAGTGCCGCCCGCGCCGGTGCCTGCTCGGGTGCGGGGCCGACGCGGCGGGCCAGTGGGATCAGCTGGTCGCGCAGCACGCTGTGCATGCGCTCGGCGGCGGTGGGGTCGGTGGCGCCGACCCGCATCAGGGCGGTGAGTTCGCCGTTCTCCTCCCACAGGGTGAGGAAGTGGCGCACCAGGGTGCGGCCGATCTCCTCGCGCGGTTCGACGGGCAGGCCGGGCAGGCCGGGGTCGATGGCGACGGCCGCCGCGAACAGGCCGGCCTTGTTGCCGTAGTAGCGCATCACCATCGACGGGTCGATCTTCGCGTCGCGTGCGATGGCCCGGATGGTCGCCTTCTCGTAGCCGTCCGCCGCGAACCGCTCGCGGGCCGCGGCGAGGATCGTGGCGCGGGTGGCGTCGGAACGCCGGGCGGCCTGCTGGTTCTCCGTGGTGCCGGTCATGCCAACAACTGTAGGCCAACAGGTGTTGACAGTCCAGAATCGCCGCTCTACGTTTGCCAACAAGCGTTGACCAACAAGCGTTGGCATCGCGGCTGTCGCCGAACTGCCCTTGCGGCGAAGCGACATGAATGCCCGACAGACCCCCTCGTGCGCCACTGGGCGGCGAGCGCCGCCGGATCCGGTGCCGTGGGGCAGACCGAGAGCGAGAGGAAGTACCGGAGATGGCCGAGCTGCAGAGCCTGGACCCGAGCACGCCGCTGTTCGCGCAGTTCACGCAGGACACCGGGCCGATCGTCCTGGCCAACACGTTCGTCGTTCCGCCGGAGAGGACCGAAGCCTTCCTGGTGCTCTTCCGCAGGCAGGCGGAGTTCATGCAGGCCCAGCCGGGATTCATCAGCCTGCAGATGCACAAGGGGGCGGCGGGCAGCCGCCTCCTGATGAACATCGCGGTCTGGGAGTCCACCGGGGCGCTCGCCGCGGCGTTCGGCAGCCCGGAGTTCCAGCGCCTGGCGGCCGAGTTCCCCGACGACATCGTGTCGTACCCGCACATCTTCGAGCGGATCGACGCGTGACACCACGCATCGATGCGCGGGGCCGGGGCGCCACGGCGCCCCGGCCCCGCCATCCGCGCTCACCCACCCGGTTCTGACTGAACCGCACCGAGGCCCGCAAGGAGAAGAACCGTGTCACTGAAGAAGATCAACACCGTCCTGGCCACCGCCTTCGTCCTCTTCATCCTCTGGTTCGGGACGGAGTTCATCCTGAGCCCGGCGACTACGGCACCGGGCTTCGGCCTGCCGGCCTGGCCGTCCGGCGACGGCGGCGGCTTCCTCGTCGTCAAGGGGATCCGTGACGTCGTCCTGGCCCTGGTCCTGGGCGTCCTGCTGGTGACGGGCCACCGCCGGGCACTGGGCTGGGTGCTGCTCGTGGAGGCCCTCGCCGCCTACGGCGACATGGCCACCGTGCTCGCCCACCACGGCTCGGCGGCCACCGCGCTCGGCGTCCACGGCCTGACCGCGACCCTCATGGCGTCCACTGGCCTGCTGATGCTTCGCGAGACCCGCAAGACCGCGGCCGCCCCAGGGACGACCGTCCCGCAGCCCGCCTGATTCCACCGCCCCGGGGCCGCGCAGCCTGCGAGCGGCGCCTGCGCTGCCTTGAACTCCGCGTTGAACCCCGATCGCCCGCCGAACTTCGACCGATCCTCGTGGGACCAGCGCTTCTTCCGGCGACGTCGTCGCAGCCGCAATGGTCGACCGCACGGCCCACCACGCCGAGGTCCGCACCCTTCCGGAGACTCCTACCGGACCGCCGACGACGCCGACTCCTGGCGGGGGAGAGCCGCGCGAACCACGACAGGGTCGGCCCGTTCGACAACGACACGGCCGCCGACTTCGCCGGAGCGCTGGATGAGGCCGAGCCCGTCGAGCGGGAGGCCATGGTTCGGACCTCCGCCTGCTCGCCGGCGAGGTCCTCGCGCGCATCGCTTCCGATGAGTTCGGCATCACCGAGAGCTGGGGCGCGGCCGCCGACTGCGCTCGGTGGATCGCCCTGATCGAGGCTCTTTGTTCGGTGCTCGACCCACCACCTCCGTCGATCGACGTTCCGCTCTTCGGCGACGCGTAGGCGCGACAGGCCGGCTCAGTGATGGGCGGGGCGGGTCAGGCGGCTGCAGCCATCAGTCCCCGCCCAGGTCACCGCTGTCCGACCTTCGGAGTGGCGGCCGGCCCGTGTGGAGGCCGACGCCGATCCCGAACGTGTTCGTTACGATCAGGGTATGGACGTGAAACGAGAGCCGGTCAGCCGCCGTGAGCGTCCCGCGAAGCCCGCTCTGACTCGGCACGGCATCGTGGAGACGGCCATGCGGATCATGCGCGCGGAGGGGCTGGAGAAGGTGACCATGCGCCGGCTCGCCCAGGAGCTGGACACCGGCCCCGCGTCCTTGTACGTCTATGTGGCCAACACCGCAGAACTGCACGCGGCCGTCCTGGACGCGCTCCTGGGCGAGGTCGACCTGGCCGCCGGAGAGGCGGGAGAGGGCTGGCGGGAACGGCTCTTCGCGGTGCTCTCCTCCTACACCCGGGTCCTGTTCGAGCACCCGCAGCTCGCCCGCTCGGCTCTGGTGGCCCGGCCCAGCGGCGTGAACTACCTGCGCCTGGTCGAACGCGTCCTCGGTCTGCTGGCCGCTAGCGGCGCGCCGCGGGGGCAGGTGGCCTGGGGTGTCGACAACCTGCTGCTGCATGCCACGGCCACCGCCGCCGAGCACGGCACTCAGCAGCGTGACCCGGCCTCGCGCGAGGACTGGGACGCGCTGAAGCAGGCCGTGAGCGCCGTGGATGAGACGACCCACCCGATGATCAGCGCGCATATGCCGGCCCTGCTCGCCGGAGCTGTCGAGGACCGTCTGACCTGGGGCTTCGACGTCCTGGTCAACGGCATCACGCACACCCCCCTTCCTGCCGGCGCCGACTGAGCGTCTTCTTTCCGATCCGGCCCCGGGCGCTGCGCTCCCGGGGCCTTTTCGCATGCGCAGCCTCGACGAACTTGTTCGTAACGAACATGTTCGTTACGTTGGAGGAGCCGCAGCATCCGGCGGCACGGCCGGGCACGGGCAACCCCTTGCCCGGTCGACACCCGGCACCACGACCTTCCGGAGGCACCCATGAACACGCACTTCCCCGTCGCGATCATCGGCGGCGGCCTGGGCGGCCTTACCGCCGCCCGGGTGCTGCACGTCCACGGCATCCAGGCGGCCGTCTTCGACCTGGAGGCGTCCGCCGAAGCCCGAACCCAGGGCGGCATGCTCGACATCCACGAGGACAGCGGCCAGCAGGCCCTGCGCGCCGCCGGCCTCCACGACGACTTCCTCAAGATCGTCCACCCGGGCGGCCAGGCCCTGCGCCTGCTCGGCCCGGACGGCACGGTCCACGTGGCCGAGGAGGACGACGCCACCGGCGGCCGGCCCGAGGTGGACCGCGGCGACCTTCGCGACCTCCTCCTGAACTCCCTGCCCGACGGCACCGTCCACTGGGGCAGGAAGGCCACCGGCGCCCGCCCGCTGGACGGGGGACGCCACGAAGTGTCCTTCGCGGACGGCACCACCCTCACCACCGACCTGCTGGTCGGTGCCGACGGCGCCTGGTCGCGCATCAGGCCGCTGCTCTCGGAAGCCGTCCCGGGCTACACCGGCATCTCCTTCGTCGAGACCGACCTCTTCGACGCCGACAGCCGTCACCCGCGCAGCGCCGCCGTCATCGGCGGCGGGTTCTTCCTCTCCCTCGGCGGCCGGAGCGGCTTCCTCGCCCACCGGGAGACCGACGGAAGCCTGCACGTCTACACCGCGCTCAAGGCCGCCGAGGACTGGCTGGACACCGTGGACTTCCGTGACGGCGACGCCGCCAAGGCCGCCGTCCTGGCCCACTTCGAGGGCTGGCACGAGGACCTGCGAGCCCTGGTCGTCGACGCCGACACCATCACCCCGCGCCGCGTCCACGCCCTGCCGGTCGGACACCGCTGGGACCGCGTCCCCGGCGTGACCCTGCTCGGCGACGCCGCCCACCTGATGTCCCCCTTTGCCGGCGAGGGCGCCAACCTCGCCATGCTCGACGGCGCCGAACTGGGGCAGGCCATCGCCGCCCACCCCGGCGACACGGAGGCAGCCCTCACCACCTACGAGAACGCCCTCTTCCCGCGCAGCGAGGCCTCCGCCGCCGAGTCCGCCGCCAGCCTGAACACCATGTTCGGCGACGACGGTCTGGAGAAGATGACCGCCTTCTTCACCACCGCCCCGGCCCGTGGGTGACAGCCCCTCGGCGGGAGCGGCAGCCTCCCGCCGAGGACCCTTCAGCGCTCTCCCGCCGTCCCACCTGACCGTGTCCTCACCGCCCGGCGGCGGCCGGGCCTTCTCCGACCGGAGTCATCATGCTGAACCTCGCGATCATCGTGGGCAGCACCAGCACCAGCACCAGCACCAGCACCGGACGCGTCGGCGTCCGATCGGCAGGCTGACGGCGACCGGGCGCAGCTGCCGCCGATTGTCTGCATCGCGAGGACGAGAGCCTGCTGGGCGGGGTTTGCAGGTGGCGGTCACGCCGCGGGCGCGGCCATGATCTTCTCGCCCCGAGAACAGCCTCGCTGACGCCGAGGCCCCTCTCTGCCAGAGCTAGGTGTGCATCTGCCGGAGCCCGGTTACACGGGGGCCTCGGTCTTCTGCTTGAGGCGTTCGTAGGGTGTCTGGCCGCCGAGAGCGCCGTGCGGGCGGTGGAAGTGGTGCCTCACCGGGGCGGCCCGGGACATCGGGGTCCCGGTGGCCCTCGTGACGCCGCCACCGCCTCGCCTCGGCGGGCCGGGCACGGTCCCCGGCGTGGTACCGCAGCCGTTTCGCGTGGTGCCCGGCCGGGGGCGTAGGGCTGTGCTGGTCAGGGGTGGGTGATGCGGGTGAGCGCGTTCGTGAGGAGGCGGATGGCGGCTTCGGCGTCGGCGAGGTCGTCGTCGGTGGGCGGGGCGGCGCCAAGGTGCGGCCGATGGGGGCGTCGAGGGCGCGCCAGTGCAGGACCGGCGCACTGTCCGCTTCCCAGGCGTGCAGCCCAGGCCGACCGCCGGGACCTCGAACGGCCGGGCCGCCGCAACACGCGGCGGCCCGGACCCGAAGTCTTCGCCGCAGTCACGAAGCGGCAGCCGCGAGCTGCTCCTCCAGGGCAGCCAGCGTCCGGTAGCAGTTCAGCACCTGGGCGATGGAGGAGTTCGGCTCGCGGCCGTCGCGGATGGCGGCGACGAACTCGCGGTCCTGCAGCTCGATGC
Organism: Kitasatospora sp. NPDC085464; assembly: GCF_044541955.1. Lineage (NCBI taxonomy): Bacteria > Bacillati > Actinomycetota > Actinomycetes > Kitasatosporales > Streptomycetaceae > Kitasatospora > Kitasatospora sp. NPDC085464. The sequence goes on along the minus strand of NZ_JBITTM010000069.1, from coordinate 13,440 downwards.
CGTCCATCGAGACGTCGACGCCACTCACGTCGATCGGCTCGTCCTTCCCGGTGAAGAGGTCGTCGTAACGTGCGAGGTAGGTGCCGGTGTCGCCGATATAGCGGAAGAAGGTGCCCAGCGGACCGTCGTTGTTGAAGGACAGCGACAGCGTGCAGATGGCCCCGTTCTCCGCGCGCAGCTGGATCGACATGTCCATCGCGATGCCGAGTTCGGAGTGGATCGGTCCTTGGATCGCGTTGGCCTGCACGATCGGCGAGCCGGTCTGGTGGGCGAACAGGTCGACGGTGTGCGCGGCGTGGTGCCACAGCAGGTGGTCGGTCCAGGAGCGCTGCTGCCCGAGGGCGTTGAGGTTCGTGCGGCGGAAGAAGTAGGTCTGCACGTCCATCTGCTGGATCCGGAACTGCCCGGCCTGGATCCGCTGCCGCACCCACTGGTGGCTGGGGTTGAAGCGCCGGGTGTGCCCCACCATCGCGACGAGCCCGGTGCCCTGCTGCGCGGTCAGGCACGCCTCGGCGTCGGCTAGCGAGGCGGCCAACGGGATCTCGACCTGGACGTGCTTGCCCGCCTCCAGGCAGGCCAGCGTCTGCGCGGCGTGCATCGGCGTGGGCGTGGCGAGGATGACGGCGTCGACGTCGTCCATCGTCAGCACCTCCTCCAACGTCGCGACGCCTCGGCCCACGCCCTGTTCCTCGGCGAACTTCCGGGCGTTTTCGAGGGAGCTGCTCACGACGGCGGTCACCTCGACGCCCTTGATCCGCCTGAGCGCGGCCGCGTGCTTGGCACCGAAGGCGCCGCCTCCGGCGAGAGCGATCCGAACGGTCCGGTCGTCAGTCATGTCACTCCTTCACGGCGGGCACCTCGGCCCGCGGGTGGTTCTCCAGGATCAGGTGTCCGACGGCCGTGTTGGACGCCGGCACGTGGTAGAAGCGGTGCTTGACCTCGATCTCACCGCTTCCGTCGATGTCGCTCATCGAGCCGCGGGCGATCAGCCACATGACCAGCTCGATGCCCTCCGAGCCGGCCTCCTCGACGTACTCCAGGTGCGGCACCTGGGCCAGGCCCTGCGGATCCGCGATCAGCCGGTCCAGGAAGACGTTGTCCCACTCCCGGTTGATCAGGCCCGCCCGGGGCCCCTGCAGCTGGTGGCTCATGCCACCCGTGCCCCACACCTGGACGTTCAGCGGCCTGTCGTAGGACTCGATCGCCCGGCGCAGCGCCTGGCCGAGCCGGAAGCACCGCGCGCCCGAGGGCACCGGGTACTGCACCACGTTGACGTGGAACGGGATCACCTTGCACGGCCACCGCTCGACGTTCCCGAACATCAGTGACAGCGGGACGGTCAGGCCGTGGTCGACGGTCATCTCGTTGGCGAGGGTGAGGTCGAAGTCGGCGCGGATCAGTGCGTGCGCGATGTGCGCGGCCAGCTCCGGATCGCCCTCGATCCCGGGGACCGGCCTGGGTCCGTAGCCCTCGTCGGCGGTGGGGAAGGCAGCGCCGGTGCCGAGCACGAAGGTCGGGATCATCGACAGGTCGAAGGTGGAGGCGTGGTCGTTGTAGACCAGGAAGATCACGTCGGGGGCGTTGTCCCGTTCCCACTGCTTGGAGAACTCGTAGCCCTCGAAGACCGGCCGCCAGTAGGGCTCGTCGGTCTTGTGGTGGTCCATCGCCGCGCCGATCGCCGGTACGTGCGAGGTGAAGACCGCGCCGGTGATGACGGCCTGTCCCTGCGGCGAGCGCCGGCCGGTGTGGGCCGCTTCGAGGACGGCGTGGCCGATCCGGTTGCCGGCGATGGAGCGGCCGCCGGCGACCATCATGTCGCGGTAGTCCTGCTCGGTCATGCCGGTCATCGAGCCGGCCATCTGCTGGAACGACAGCCCCAGCGTCGCACCCCACTTGGCGAGGAAGTAGATGTTGCCGCCCTCCCGTATCGCGGCGTTGAGGTCGCGGTCGAGCAGCGCCTGCTTCTGCTCCTCCCGCAGCGGCCAGGCGTCCAGGTAGGCGCGCTCGTCGGCGAGGTAGCGCTCACGGTTCTCCGCCGTCATCAGCGACATGCAGAACTGGTTGAGGTGGTAGCCCTTGGCGGACTGCTCGGCGTCGAAGACGGTCGTCCCCGGGACCAGCTGGTAGCTCTTGTCCAGCGACATGGGTGGGTCCTCCGTTCGTGGGACGGTTCAGTCCGATTCGGGCCAGTACAGGCGCATCGGGTTGTCGACGAGGAGCCGGTGCCGCAGCTCCGGCGTCGGCGCGATGTGCGGCACGAAGTCGACGAGCAGGCCGTCGTCGGGCATGTGGTCGGTGAGGTTCGGGTGCGGCCAGTCGGTGCCCCACAGCACCCGGTCGGGGAACTCCTCGACCACGCGTCGGGCGAACGGGACGACGTCGCGGTAGGCCGCCCGCTCACCGTCGAGGGCCGGCGGGCCGCTCACCGACATCCGCTCCGGGCAGGTGACCTTGCACCAGATGTCGGGGCGGGCCCGCATGAAGTCCAGGAACGCCTCGAACTCCGGGCCGTGCGGGTCCTTGGCGACATCGGGCCGGCCCATGTGGTCGACGACCAGCGGCACCGGGATCGAGAGGAGGAACTCGCGCAGGTCGGCGAGGTCGGCCGCCTCGAAGTAGACGACGACGTGCCAGCCGTACGGCCTGATCCGCTCGACGACGTCCCACAGGTCCTGCTGCGGCGCCGCGTCGACGAGCCGCTTGACGAAGTTGAACCGCACGCCGCGCACCCCTGCCTCGTGCAGTTCCCGCACCTGCGCGTCGGGGATCCCGGGGCGCACCGTCGCCACGCCGCGGGCCAGGCCCCCCGAGGCTCGCAGGGCATCGACCATGGCGCTGTTGTCCGCGCCGTGGCAGGTCGCCTGGACCACGACGGTGCGGGCGAAGCCCAGGCGGTCGCGCAGCTCGAAGAGCTGCTCCTTCGACGCGTCGCACGGGGTGTACTTGCGTTCGGGGGCGTACGGGAACTCCGCGCCCGGCCCGAAGACGTGGCAGTGCGCGTCGACGGCGCCCGCGGGCAGCCGGAACTGCGGGCGGCTCGGACCGGCGTACCAGTCCAGCCAGCCGGGGGTCTTCTCGAAGGTCGTCGTCATCCTCAGTCCTCGTACCGCAGCCCGAGCGCGGCCAGCGGGCCGCGCATGCCGTAGATGTCCAGGCCGAGTTCGCCCGCGCGGAACCTCACGCGCTTGCCCGCCTCGCCCGCCTCGCGCCCGGCCGCCGCCTCGGCGACCTCGGCGGCCCGCTCGCGCGGCACGACGACGATGCCGTCGCCGTCCGCGAGGACGACGTCGCCGGGCCGGACCAGGGCGTTGGCGCAGACCACCGGCACGTTGACCGAGCCGAGGGTGGCCTTGACCGTGCCCTTGGCGTTGACCGCCCGCGCGAAGACCGGGAAGTCCATCTCCTGGAGGTCGGCCACGTCGCGGACGCCGCCGTCGATGACCAGGCCCCGGCATCCCCGGGCGCGGAAGGAGGTGGCGAGCAGGTCGCCGAAGAAACCGTCCTCGCTCTCGGTCGTGCAGGCGGCGACGACGACGTCGCCCTCGCGGATCTGCTCGGCGGCGACGTGCAGCATCCAGTTGTCGCCGGGCTGCAGCAGGACGGTCACCGCCGTGCCGCACAGCCGGGCCTCGGGGTAGACCGGGCGCAGGTAGGGGCGCATGAGTCCGACCCGGCCCATCGCCTCGTGGACCGTCGCGACGCCGAACTCCGACAGCGCGGCGACCGTCTGGGGGTCGGCGCGGGTGATCGACGTGTGGACGACACCCATGTCGGTGTGTTCCATGGCTTCTTCTCCTGGGTTCAACGCCCGGCTGCGGCGAGGCGGGCGGCGAGGCGGGCGGCAAGGCGGGGGTAGACACGCAGGGCGTTGCCCGAGTAGACGGCGGCCCGCTCCTCGTCCGAGAGGTTCGGGGCCGCGTCGACGTACCGCTTCGTGTCGTCGAAGTGGTGGCCGGTGCGCGGGTCGATGTCGCGGACCGCGCCGATCATCTCGCTGGCGAAGAGGACCGACCGGCTGGGGATCACCCGGGTCAGCAGGTCGATGCCGGGCTGGTGGTAGACGCAGGTGTCGAAGAAGACGTTGTCCAGCAGCGTCTCGGGATCCGGCTTGCCGAGCGCCATCGCCAGGCCGCGGAACCGGCCCCAGTGGTAGGGCACCGCGCCGCCGCCGTGCGGGATCACGAACCGCAGCGTCGGGAAGTCGGCGAACAGGTCGCCCTGGACCAGCTGCATGAACGCCGTGGTGTCGGCGTTGAGGTAGTGGGCACCGGTGGTGTGGAAGGCCGGGTTGCACGACGTGCTGACGTGGATCATGGCAGGGATGTCGTACTCGGCCATCGCCTCGTAGAGCGGGTACCAGCTGCGGTCGGTCAGTGGCGGCGCGGTCCACCGGCCGCCCGATGGGTCGGGGTTGAGGTTGACCGTCACCGCTCCGAGTTCCTCGACGGCGCGGCGCAGTTCGGGCAGACAGCTCGCGGGGTCGACTCCGGGCGACTGCGGGAGCATCGCGCCCACCGCGAAGCGGTCGGGATAGAGCGTGCCGACGCGGTGGACCAGGTCGTTGCAGATCCGCGCCCACACCGAGGAGACCGCGAAGTCGCCGATGTGGTGGGCCATGAAGCTGGCCCGCGGGGAGAAGATCGTCAGGTCGCTGCCGCGCTCGTCCATGAGCCGCAGCTGGTTGCCCTCGATCGCCCGGCGCAGGTCGTCGTCGGTGATGACCAGGTCGTCGGGGTCGGGTGCGTCGCCGGCGGAGCCGGCCGCCGCCACCTGCCGGTCCCGCCACTGCGCCAACTGCGGCGGTGCGGTGGTGAAGTGACCGTGACAGTCGATGATCATGCGTGCTCTCCTGGAGGGCGTTCGGGGTCAGTCCTGGGCCGCGGGCCAGCCGGTGTACTGCTCGGCGAGGAAGGTGCGGCCCGCCCGGGTGCCCACCGCGTTGTCGAGCTCGCCGAGCTGACGCCGCAGGTCGAACGGCGTGGCGCCGGGCGCGGTGTGCAGCAGCCGGGTCATCCAGTACGAGAAGTTCTGTGCCCGCCAGACCCGCTGGAGGGCGCGCGGCTGGTAGTCGTCCAGCGCGGCCGCGCCCTCACCGCCGAGCGCCCGCAGCAGGACACCGGCGAGGACCTTCACGTCGTGCAGCGCCAGGTTCAGCCCGCGGGCGCCGGTCGGCGGTACGGTGTGCGCGGCGTCGCCCGCCAGCGCCATCGAGCCCCAGCGCATCGGCTCCTGCACGAAGGAGCGGAACCGCAGCACCGTCTTCTCCAGGATCGGCCCCTCCTTGAGCCGGAAGCCGTCCTCGCCGGCCACCCGGGCCTGGAGCGTCTCCCAGATGCGGTCGTCGGGCCAGGCGTCCACGGACTCGTCGGGGGCGCACTGGAAGTACATCCGCTGCACGGTCTCGGTGCGCTGGCTGATCAGCGCGAACCCGTGTTCGGAGTGGGCGTAGACCAGCTCGGGTGCGCTCGTCGGTGCCTCGGCCATGATGCCGAACCACGCGAAGGGGTACTCCTTGCCGTAGCGCGCCCGCCGGTCCTCGGGGACCAGATCGCGGCACATGCTGCGCGACCCGTCCGCACCGACCACGTACCGTGCCCGGACTTCGTGGCGGGTCCCGTCGGGCGCGGTCCAGCGGACCCGGGGAGCGTCGGTCGGGATGTCGAGGACTTCGGTGTCCCTGACGCCGAAGTGGACCGTGCCGCCGTCGCGCTGCCGGGCGTCGGCCAGGTCGACGAACACGTCGGTCTGCGGGTAGAGCCACACCGACGCGCCGACCAGCTCCTTGAAGTCGATGCGGTACGGCCGGCCGCCGAACCGGAGCTCGACGCCCTCGTGCTCGTGGCCGTCGAGCAGGACCCGCTCGGAGACACCGGTCTCGACCAGGTCCCGGGTCGCGTCGGCTTCGAGGATGCCGGCCCGCTGCGTCGTCTCGATCTCGTGCCGGGTGCGGGTGTCGAGCACGATCGTCTCGACCCCGGCTCGCCCGAGCAGATGGGCCAGCATCAGGCCGGCTGGGCCGGCACCGACGACGGCGACGGGGACCGAGGCAACGGTGTCGACGATGGCATCGGCCATGGCATCTCCTGAACGGTGGCGCGGGGTCGCGAAGGTTTCGAACACCCCGAACGCTCGCATCCGGGTCCTCGACCGGTCGCCCCCCTTTCCGTCAGGCGGAAACCTCCCCGGGTTTCAGGCCGTCGTCCGGGCCCGCCTGCCGAGTTCCTCGGAGATCCCCCGCACAGCCCTCAGCAGCGGCTCGCGCAGGCCGCGCGCCCGGCTCGCACCCCGCGCCGCGATGACGATCCCCAGGGCGGCGCTCACCGGGCCGGCCCGGCCGATCCGCACCGGCGCGGCCACCGCGACGGAGCGCTCCGAGAGCTGCCGGTCACTGACGAAGACCTGCTCGCGGCGGATCCGGTCCAGCTGCGCCCGCAGCGCCTTCGGTTCGGTGACGGTGTGCGGGGTCCAGGCCCGGAGCGGCGATTCGAGGACTTCCTCCTGGATCTCTTGGGGCGCGTGCGCCAGCAGCACCCGGCCCATCCCGGTGGAGCCGATGGGAAACCGGGATCCGACCATCGTGACGACCTCGACCGACCCGTGTCCCGCGATCCGTTCCACGAAGACCAGCTCCGTGCCCTCGCGCACCGCGAGCTGGACGTTCTCGTGGGTCGCCTCGTAGAGGTCCTGCATGAACGGCAGCGCCGCGTCACGCAGGATCTGGGTCCGCGGACACCCCGAGGCGATCTCCCACAGGCGCAGCCCGATGTGCCACGACCCGTCCTCCGCGCGTTCGAGCGCTCCCCAGCCCGCCAGCTCCGTGACCACGCGGTGCGTGGTGCTCAAGGCCATGCCCGTACGCTGAGCGATCTCCGACAGTGTCTGCGACGGGTGCTCACGGTCGAAGGCCGCAAGGACCTCAAGGACCTTTCCGGCCGCCGTGCTCCGGGGTGTGATCATCCGGCCAGTCTCGCAGACCGGCGCGAAGCCCCCTGGCACGCGTCGTACCGGCTGCCGGACCCAAGGAGGCGATGTGAACCAAGAGATCTCCGGGCTGTCCTCGATGGCGACGCGGCCGGTCCTGGCCGACCTCTGCGAACACCTGCGGCACACCTGCGGCACCCCGGTGCGCTTCGAGTCCGCAGGCGGCGTCGAGGTCGCACGGCGGGTGCGCGAGGGTGCCGGGGCCGACCTGCTCGTCCTCGCCGCAGGAGCACTGGCCGAACTGGAGGAGGAGGGACTCGTGCTGAGGGGCACGGCGCGCCCGCTCTGGGTCTCCCAGGTCGTCGCCGCGGTACCGGACGGGGCGCCGGTACCGGCGCTCGACTCGGAATCCGACCTGCGGGCCGCGCTCCTGTCCGCGACGGGGGTCGCGTACTCCACCGGTCCCAGCGGGACGGCTCTCATCGGGCTGATCGCCCGGCTGGGGCTCACCGGCACGCTCTCGGAGCGGCTCGTCCAGGCGCCGGCGGGGGTGCCCGCCGGCAGCCTGCTCTCGTCCGGCCGGGCCGACCTGGCCTTCCAGCAGCGCAGCGAGCTGACGGACCTGCCGGGTGTCTTCGTCGTCGGACCGCTGCCCGGCGACACCGCGATCGACTCGGTCTTCAGCGGGGGCGTCCTTGCGTCCTCCGGCCGACCGGGCCGGGCCCGCACGGTCCTCGACCTCCTCGGCTCCGACACGGCGTCGGGGATCGCCCGCGCCAGGGGCATGCGGGCGGTCGGGTAGCAGGGCCCGACACGAGGCCCCGGAAAGCGCGGAACCACCCGGCGGACGATCGGCACGGCTCTTATGACAACAGGATTGACGTGTCTTTGGCTCCCCCGGTTTCATGGCTCGCACTTCCCCCACCCCCACCCCCCCACCCCCAAGGCGGTGATCCCTTGGCATCGACGGCGAAGGCCACGGGCAGCGGTCTGGTCGGCGCCCGGTGGGGTGCCGAGCCGCGGACGATGAGCGCCTCCGCGCAGCGCTGCCCGACCAGCCGCAACGCCGTGTCGACGCGTGTCGACGCGTGTCGACGATCAGTTCGCGGACACTGCGCGTTCGCTCGTCCCGGCCGCTACGACAACGCCGTCGACGTAGACGGGTCTCCTGGGTGGCCGAGTGCTTCCCGGGCGCGGTTGAGGTAGGCGCGGAAGGCGGTGCGCTCCCGGGCCGTGAAGCCCGTGAGCATCTCGTCCTCCAGTTCCCGGACGGCCGGGGCATGGAGGGCCAGCAGGGCGCGGCCGTCGTCGGTGAGGCTGATGACGTGGCGGCGCCGGCTCGCCGGGTCCGGGGACCGGGTGATGAGGTTCCGTCGCTCCAGTGCGCCGACCAGGTCGGACATGGACTGCGGTCTGACGAAGGAGTTGCGGGCGAGCTCGGCCGAGGACATCCCGTCCCGGCGTTCGAGCACGGTCAGCGCGGTGTACTGGAGGGCGGTGACGCCCGAGGGCTTGAGCAGTTCGTCGAGCCGGGCCCGGGTGGCCAGCTCGACCTGCTTCACCGCGTACAAGAACGACGGCGGAGCGACGCCCGTCACAAGTCCTCCCCATCGTCAGGAAACCTGTCGAAAATCCTAGCCCAACCCCCTTGCCTGACGGCGCCAGACCCTCCGATACTCAGGATTCCTGATAATTGAGGAGCCTTCCCGTGAGCACGCTTTCCATCGAACACCGCGACGCTGTCGCGGTGTTGAAACTCCGCCGCGCCAGCAAGCGCAACGCCCTCGACGACGCCACCGTGCTGAGCATCGAGGAGTTCTTCCGGAAGCCTGGCGCCGACGTCCGCGCCGTCGTCCTGGACGCCGAGGGTGATCACTTCTCGGCCGGGCTCGACCTCGGCGAGCTGACCGAGCGCTCCACCGAGGAGGCTCTGGAGCACTCGCTCATGTGGCACCGCGTCTTCGACACCATCGAGGCCGGGCGCGTCCCCGTGGTGGCTGCCCTCAAGGGCGCGGTGATCGGCGGCGGCCTGGAGCTGGCCGCCGCCGCGCACATCCGCGTGGCCGAGCCGTCCACGTTCTACGCGCTGCCCGAGGGACAGCGCGGACTCTTCGTCGGCGGTGGCGGCTCGGTCCGGATCCCCCGGCTGATCGGCGCGCACCGGATGGCGGACATGATGCTCACCGGCCGCGTCCTCGACGCCGCCGAGGGCCTGGCCGCCGGCCTCTCGCAGTACCTGACCGAGGAGGGCGGGGCGCGTGCGAAGGCCCTGGAACTCGCGGAGCGGATCGCGGCCAACGCGCCGCTGACCAACTTCGCCGTCCTCCAGGCGCTCCCCCGGATCGCCGAGGCCCCGCCCGCGGGCGGCTTCCTGCTCGAATCCCTCATGTCGGCCGTAGCGGCCGGCAGCCGCGACGCCCAGGAGCGGATGCGGGCGTTCCTGGACGGCCGCGCCGCGAAGGTCGCCGCCGGACCGGGCACCCACCGGAAGGACGCCCGATGAACGAGATCCTCAGCACCCCCGGCCCCAGGGTCAGGGACGAGTCGGAGATCGGCCGCTACCTCCGCTGGCTGGAGACGGAGCGGCAGCTGAGCTTCCCCGACTACGACAGCCTGTGGCAGTGGTCCGTCACCGAACTGGACGGCTTCTGGTCGTCGGTCTGGGAGTTCTTCGACGTCCGCCCGCACACCCCGCCCACCGCCGCGTTGGGCCGCAGGTCCATGCCGGACACCGAGTGGTTCCCCGGCGCGACCCTCAACTACGCCGAGCACGCGCTCGGCCGCGAGGGGGCCGCCGCCGACGACGCCGCCGTCGCGCTGGTCGCCCGCTCCCAGACCCGGGCACCGGTCGAGCTGACCTTCGGCGAGCTCCGTGACCAGGTCGCCCGGGCGCGCGCCGGGCTGCTGCGCCTCGGCGTCTGCCAGGGCGACCGGGTCGTCGCCTACCTGCCGAACATCCCGGAGACGCTGGTGGCCTTCCTCGCCACCGCGAGCATCGGGGCGGTCTGGGCGGCCTGCGCGCCGGAGTTCGGCCCGCGCAGCGTGGTCGACCGGTTCGCCCAGCTCGAACCGAAGGTGCTGCTGACCGTCGCCGGCTACCGCTACGGGGACCGGGACGTCGACCGCCGCACCGAGGTGGCGGAGATCGCCGTTCAGCTGCCCACCGTCGAGCGGGTCGTCCACGTCGCGTACGGACCGAACGCCCTCCCCGACGCGCTGGGCTGGGCGGAGCTGCTGGCCGAACCGGCCGAACTGTCCTTCGCTCCCGTGCCGTTCGACCATCCGCTGTTCGTGCTCTTCTCCTCCGGCACCACCGGCATTCCCAAGGCGATCGTCCACCGGCACGGCGGGATCCTCCTGGAGCACCTGAAGAACAACGCGCTGAGCTGGGACCTGAAGCCGGGCGACCGGATGCTCTGGTTCAGCACCACCGCCTGGATGCTGTGGAACACCCTGGTCTCGGCGCTGCTCGTCCGCGCCTCGATCGTCATGATCGACGGCAATCCGGTCCACCCCGACCTGCGGGAGCAGTGGCGGATCGCGGAGGAGACGGGGGCGACGCTGATGGGTGTGAGCCCCGGCTACCTCATGGCCTGCCGCAAGGCCGGGATCCGGCCCGCCGAGGAGTTCGACCTGTCGCGGCTGCGGCAGCTCGGCGCGGCGGGCAGCCCGCTCGCCGCCGACGGTTTCCGCTGGGTGGCCGAGCAGTTCGGGGGCCGGGTCCTCCTGAACGTCGGCTGCGGCGGCACCGACGTCTGTACCGGCATCCTCCAGGGCAGCCCGCTCCAGACCGTGCGCGCCGGGGAGATCTCCGGGCCCTGCCTCGGGGTCGCCGCGTACGCCTACGACAGCGAGGGCCGGCGGGTCGTCGGCGAGCTGGGCGAGCTGGTGATCACCGAGCCGATGCCGTCGATGCCCGTCGGCTTCTGGGGCGACACCGACGGCTCCCGCTACCGGGCCGCGTACTTCGAGGAGTACCCGGGCGTGTGGCGGCACGGCGACTGGGTGCGGTTCGCGCCCGAGGGCCACTGCGTCGTCGCCGGACGCTCCGACGCCACCCTCAACCGGGGCGGGGTCCGGCTCGGCACCGCCGAGTTCTACGCCGTCGTCGAGGACCTGCCCGAGATCGAGGACAGTCTCGTCGTCCACATCGAGGACCCCGAGGGCGGCAACGGGGAGCTGCTGCTCTTCGTCGCGGGCCCCGCGGAGCTGGACGACGCCCTCCGTACGAGGATCGCCCGCGCGCTGCGGTCGGCGCTGTCGCCGCGGCACGTCCCGGACGTCATCGAGCAGGTACCGGCCGTCCCGCGCAACCGCACCGGCAAGAAGCTGGAGGTGCCGGTCAAACGGATCCTCCTCGGCGCGCGTCCCGAGTCCGTCGCCAGCACCGACGTGCTCGCCGACCCCTGTTCCCTGGCCGCCTTCGTCGCGTACGCCGTCGGGCGGGCCGCCGGCACCGGGCACGGGAGCGCGTCGTGAGGGTCGCCGTGGTCGGCACCGGGGTCATCGGAGCGTCCTGGACCACGCTCCTCCTGTCGTACGGGCACGAGGTCGTCGCCAGCGATCCCGCACCCGGCGCGGAGGAGCGCCTCCGGGCCGCCGTCGCCGCCGACCAGCGCCGGCTGTCCTTCACCCCGGACCTCGCCGAAGCCGTCGCGGACGCCGGCTTCGTCCAGGAGAACGGCCCGGAGCGTCCCGAGCTGAAGGACGAGGTCTTCGCCGTCCTCGACGCCGCGGCCCCGCCGGGGACGATCCTGGCGAGCAGTTCCTCCGGGCTGCTGCCGTCGCGGATCCAACGGGCCTGCGCGGCCCATCCCGAACGGGTCCTCGTGGGGCACCCGTTCAACCCGCCCCACCTCATCCCCCTGGTCGAGGTCGTACCGGGCGAGCGGACCGATGAAACCGCCGTCGAAGCGGCCATGGAGTTCTACCGAAGCCTGGGCCGCCGTCCGATCCGGCTGCGCCAGGAACTGCCCGGCCATGTCGCGAACCGGCTCCAGGCCGCGCTGTGGCGGGAGGCCTACTCCCTGGTCGAGCGGGGCGCGGCGAGCGTCGCCGACATCGACGCGGCCATCGCCCACGGTCCCGGCCTGCGCTGGGCGCTGCTCGGGCCCTTCCTCAACCAGCACCTCTCGGGCGGTGCGGGCGGCATCGCGCACGTCCTGGAGCACCTCGGCCCGCCCATGGAGGAGTGGTGGGCCGACCTCGGCGCACCGCGCCTCACGCCCGAGCTGACGCGCGCGATCGCCGAAGGCGTCAGCGACGAGCTGGCCGGTACCGCGGCGGCCGACCTCGTCGCGGAGCGCGACGCCCTGCTCTCCCTCCTCCTCGACGCCAAGAACCGGACCGACCACCTGTGAGCACACCGATGAACCCCGCCGATGCGATCGCCATCGACTTCCACGTGCACGTGGAGCAGGACGCCCACGGCCATCTCGCGCTCGACCCGGAGCTGATGGACGCCTCGGCCGCCTACTTCAAGTCCGGCCAGGACCGCACGCCGACCGTGGAGCGCCTGGCCGCGTACTACCGCGAGCGCCGCACGGCCGCCGTGATCTTCACGGTGGACGCCACCACGGGCCTGGGCCATCCCGCCCTGTCCAGTGAGGAGATCGCCGAGGCGGCGGCCGCCCACCCGGACGTCCTCATCCCGTTCGGCTCGGTCGACCCCCACCGCCCGGACGCCGTCGCCCGGGCCCGCTCGCTCGTCCTCGACCACGGCGTCCGCGGCTTCAAGTTCCACCCGAGCCTCCAGGCGTTCGCGCCGAACGCCCGCGAGCACTACCCGCTCTACGAGACGATCCAGGAACTGGGTGTCCCCGCCCTGTTCCACACCGGGCAGACCGGGATCGGCGCCGGCCTGCCCGGCGGGCGCGGCATCAAGCTGCGCTGGTCCGACCCGATGCTCCTGGACGACGTCGCCGCCGACTTCCCCGGCCTGACCATCGTCCTCGCGCACCCGTCGGTGCCCTGGCAGGACGAAGCGATCTCCATCGCCACGCACAAGGCCAACGTCTACATCGACCTGTCGGGGTGGTCGCCGAAGTACTTCCCGCCGCAACTCGTGAAGGCGGCCGGCTCCTTCCTCCGGCACAAGGTGCTGTTCGGCTCGGACTTCCCCGTCGTCACGCCCGACCGCTGGCTGGCGGACTTCGACACCCTCGACATCAAACCGGAGGTCCGCCCCCTGATCCTCAAGGAGAACGCCGTCCGCGTCCTGGCCCTCTGACAGCGCACGCGAAGGCGATCGGGCGGTGGTTTCCCGGCGCTCCGTTCCTCTCATCGGCAACGCGCCCGACTGCCTGTCAGTGAAGAACCGGGCGGCGGCTCCGTGCGGCGGTCGGCGCCGAGGGAGCAGCGCCACCGGCCCGCGGCCATTCCAGCCGGGGCCGGATGCGTCACTCAGGCCCGGCACACCGGGGCCCTCTCGCCGACGGGTGAAAACTGACCGCTGAACGGCGGACCAACGGTGACCCACCTCGCGATCGTCTGATCATCCTGATCTTCATTGAGGGTCAG
>NZ_JBITTM010000068.1:0-44926 GCF_044541955.1 Kitasatospora sp. NPDC085464 | reverse complement strand
CCAGGTTCCGGCCTTGAGCGTCCGGATTACGGACGAAAAGAGCACGGTCAAGTGATCTCGGGGCGCCCGGGGCTCCCGGAGCCGGACTCGTGCGAGGATTTCCTGCTTGTTACGCAGCGTTACGGGCGTGGGGGTCGCCTCGGCGCGTCCGGGCATGCGAACGCCCCCTCGTTTGACCAACGCCTGCCCAGGAGGGTCGGTGGTCAAACAAGGGGGCGGAAAAGGAATCTGATGCCGCGTCTGCTGAACTCGCAGAAGCTGTCGGGCCGTCAGAGGTCGCGCAGCATGCAGGTCAGCCGGCAGCTGGTGACGCGCTTGCCGGTGTCGTCGGTGATCGCGATCTCGTAGGTGGCGGCGGTGCGGCCCTTGAACACGGCCGTCGCCACCCCGGTGACCAGGCCGGACGTCGCCGAGCGGTGGTGGGTGGCGTTGAGGTCCACGCCGACCGCGTACCGGCCGGGGCCGGCGTGCAGCATCGCCCCGATCGAGCCCAGCGTCTCGGCCAGCGCCGCCGACGCACCGCCGTGCAGCAGCCCGTACGGCTGCTGGTTGCCCTCCACCGGCATCGTGCCGACCACGCGGTCGCCGGAGGCCTCGACGATCCGGATGCCGAGCTTCTCGCCGAGGAGGCCGCCGGAGAAGGTCTCCGGGCTGACGCCCAGCTTGGCGAAGTGGTCCAGCACGTCCTGCGGGACGTTCAGGAGGGGGGCGGTGTCGGGCGCCGCATCGGTCATGGGGGAACTCCTGCCGCTCGGGGGTCACGGGTCCTGCTGCCTGTGATCGTACGACCGTCCTACTCGGCGGTAGAGCGCGCGGCCGGAGGCTGGCGTGGCGGCCCCGGCGGGCGCCCCGCCGCGGCCGCCGCTGCGGGCGCTGCCGCGCCGCCGGTGCGGGCCTCGTCGCGCCGCCGCTGCCGTGCTCGGCCCTACCGGTGCCGTGCCCCTTTTGTCGGTGCCGGGCCATAGGATCGGTGGACGGTAGTGGAATCGGCAGGAACGGACGTTGACGTGGCTACGCAGAGTACGGACAAGGGCGCTACGGGTGGCGGCGGGGCCGGCCCGCGGCCCCGGCTGATGCTGCTCGACGGGCACTCGATGGCCTACCGGGCCTTCTACGCCCTGCCCGTGGAGAACTTCAACACCTCCACCGGGCAGCCCACCAACGCGGTCTACGGCTTCGCGTCGATGCTCGCCAACACCGTCCGCGACGAGCAGCCCACCCACCTCGCCGTCGCCTTCGACCTCTCCCGGCAGACCTTCCGCTCCGTCGAGTTCCCCGACTACAAGGCCAACCGGGCCAAGACGCCGGACGAGTTCAAGAGCCAGGTCGGCCTGATCGGCGAACTCCTCGACGCCATGAACGTCCCCCGGATCACCGCCGAGGGCTTCGAGGCCGACGACATCATCGCCACCCTGGCCACCGCCGCCGAGGCGGCCGGGTACGACGTCGACATCGTCACCGGCGACCGCGACTCGCTCCAGCTGGTCACCGACCACGTCACCGTCCTCTACCCGACCAAGGGCGTCTCCGAGCTCACCCGCTTCACCCCGGAGAAGGTCACCGAGAAGTACGGCGTCACCCCGCGCCAGTACCCGGACCTCGCCGCGCTGCGCGGCGACCCGTCCGACAACCTGCCCGGCATCCCCGGCGTCGGCGAGAAGACCGCCGCCAAGTGGGTCAACCAGTTCGGTTCCTTCGACGAACTGGTCACCCGCGCCGACGAGGTCAAGGGCAAGATCGGCGAGAAGCTGCGCGACAACCTCGACTCGGTCAAGCGCAACCGCGTCCTCACCGAACTGGTCCGCGACGTCGAACTCCCGCTCGGCGTGACCGACCTGGCCCGCGCGCCGTTCGACAGGACCGCCGTCGGCACCCTGATGGAGTCGCTGGAGTTCCGCAACGCCAACTTCCGCGACCGCGTCTACGGCATCGACCCGGCCGTCGGCGAGGAGGAGGCCGCCGAACTCGCCCCCGGCGTCGAGGTGGACGGCGAACTGCTGACCGACCCGGGCACCCTGGCCGCCTGGCTGCGCGAGCACGCCTCCGACGGCAAGACCACCGTCGCCCTCGCCGCCGTCTACCGGTGGGCGCTCGGCACCGGCGAGGTCACCGAAGTCGCCCTCGCTGCGGGGGAGACGGCCGCCTGGTTCGACCCGGCCCTGCTCGTCGAGGAGGACGAGCGGGCCTTCGCCGGCTGGCTCGCCGACCCGGCCGCCCCCAAGGCCCTGCACATCGCCAAGCAGGTCATGCGCGCCTTCGCCGAGCGCGGCTGGACGGTCGAGGGCGTCGTCGCCGACACCGCGCTCGCCGCGTACCTGGAGAAGCCCGGCCGCCGCACCTTCACCCTGGAGGTGCTCGCCGAGGAGTACCTGGCCCGCTCGCTCACCCCGGCCCCCGCCGCCGAGAGCGGCCAACTCGCCTTCGACGCGCCGGAGGAGGACGAGACCGCCGCGGCCCAGTCGCTGATGCTCCAGGCCCGCGCCGTGCTCGACCTCGCCGCGCTCTTCGACACCCGCCTCGCCGAGGTCGGCGCCGCCGGGCTGATGCACGACATGGAACTGCCCATCGCCGCCCTGCTCGCCCGCATGGAGCGCTACGGCATCGCCGCCGACCGCGCGTGGCTCACCACGCTGGAGACGCAGTTCGCCGCCGAGATCCAGCGCTGCGTCGAGGAGGCCCACGCCGCCGCCGGGCACGAGTTCAACCTCGGCTCGCCCAAGCAGCTCCAGGAGATCCTCTTCGGCGAGCTCGCGCTCCCCAAGACCAAGAAGATCAAGACCGGCTACACCACCGACGCCGACGCGCTGACCTGGCTGGCCACCCAGACCGACAACGAGCTGCCGGTCATCCTGCTGCGCCACCGCGACCAGGCCAAGCTGCGCACCACCGTCGAGGGCCTGCTCAAGACCGTCTCGCCCAAGGGCCGGATCCACACCACCTTCAACCAGATGGTCGCCGCCACCGGCCGGCTCTCCTCGCAGGACCCGAACCTGCAGAACATCCCGGTCCGCACCGAGGAGGGCCGCGCCATCCGCCGCGCCTTCGTCGTCGGCGAGGGCTACGAGACGCTGCTCACCGCCGACTACTCGCAGATCGAACTGCGGATCATGGCGCACCTGTCCGAGGACGAGGCGCTGATCGAGGCCTTCGCCTCCGGCGAGGACCTGCACACCACCGTCGCCTCCCAGGTCTTCGAGGTCCCGGGCGCCGCGGTGGACGCCGAGATGCGCCGCAAGATCAAGGCGATGTCCTACGGCCTGGCGTACGGGCTGTCCGCGTACGGGCTCTCGCAGCAGCTCGGCATCAAGCCCGCCGAGGCGCAGGGCCTGATGGACACCTACTTCGAGCGCTTCGGCGGCGTGCGCGACTACCTGCGCCGGGTCGTCGACGAGGCCCGCGCGACGGGGTACACCGAGACGCTGCTCGGCCGCCGCCGCTACCTGCCGGACCTCAACAGCGACAACCGCCAGCGCCGCGAGATGGCGGAGCGGATGGCCCTCAACGCCCCGATCCAGGGCTCGGCCGCCGACATCGTCAAGATCGCCATGCTCCGGGTGGACGAGGCGCTGCGCGCGGCCGGCCTCACCTCCCGGATGCTGCTCCAGGTGCACGACGAAATCGTCCTGGAGCTGGCCCCCGGCGAGCGCGAGCGGGTGGAGGCCGTCGTCCGCGAGCAGATGGCGGGTGCGTACCCGCTGCGCGCCCCGCTGGACGTCTCGGTCGGCGCCGGCGCGAACTGGGAGGCCGCCGCGCACTGACGGCGGAGCGGTATCGGCGGGCCCGGGCACACAGGTGTCCGGGCCCGCCGTCGTGTGCGGGGTCCGGGGTGGCCTGTCCCGGGGTGGCCTGTTCCACCGACGGGGAATTGGTCCTCACGTTCGGTCAATTTCGTACTACCGTAGGCGCAATGACAACCGGAACCCCTTCGACCGACCAGTCCCCGTCCCTCGCCGAGGCGCCGACCGCCCAGGCCCGCAACTCCGCCGCCTTCTGGACCGCGACCGGCCTGAGCCGGGGCCACGAGGTGATCCGGCGCCGCGGATTCGTCGCGGTCGACGGCGACGCGCGCGCGGGCCTGCGGGTCCTGATCCAGGAGCCCGACCTCGACCCGGCCGAACTGGCCGAGGTGGGCGAGCTGGTCCGCGCGGCCGCCGGGACGGCCTACGTCGAGGACCCGTTCAGCTCGGCCGACCTGAACGACCTGGGCCTGGGCCTGCGCAACTGGCAGATGCCGATCATGCTGCGTCTGCCCGGGTCCGTCGCCGAACCGGCGCTGGACGTGATCCGGGTGCGACGGGCCGAGGACCTCCAGGCGGCCGAGCAGGTCGTGATCGAGGGCTTCGACCTGGAGGGGTTCCAGCCTCACCGCCCCGGCGAACTCTTCCCGCCGGCGCTGATCGAACAGCCGGGCGTGGACGTATTCGTCGCCTCCATCGACGGCACGGTCGCGGGAGCCTGCGTCAGCGTCGTGGCCGACGGCGTCGGAAGCCACTACTGGGTCGCCACGTCGTCGGCGTTCCGCTCGCGCGGCGTCGGCCGCGCCGTCATGCTCGGCGCCCTCACCCACATGACGAGCCTGCCGGCCACGCTCACCGCCTCGAAGCTCGGCAGGCCGCTGTACGAGTCACTGGGATACACGGTCGCGTCGCCCTCCACCTGGTGGGCCTCCTCCTGAACGACGCCATCGCGCCATAGCCGGCCGGGGCTCATGCTGCGTGGGAAGTCGGCGGGGCCGACTTCCCACGCGCATCCGGCTGCCCGACCGACCCGGACGGGATCCTCGCCGAGCTGCGCCGTCCGGGCGGCGGCACCGACACCTGCGTCGCCTGCGTCACCCTGACCGCCTGAGCGCCGGCGTCAGATCGGCAGGTCCCAGCCCGGACCGTCCGCGGTGCCGAGCCAGACCCGTTGCCCCGCCGCCGAGACGGTGATGCCGAAGGCGTCCTGGTGCGGCTCGCCCGCGCCCTGCCAGGCCTCGATGGCGGTCTCCACCCGGTCCCACAGGCGGAGTGGTCCGCGCTGGACCACGGTCCAGCCGCCTTCGGGGTCGGGTACGGTCCGGGCCTGCGATCCGGTGGCCACATCCGAGAGGATCTGATTCCCGCCGCTTCCCATCCGTTCGGCCGAGGGTGCCGCGAGCTGCGCGACCCAGCTTCCGGTCCACGTGTCGAGTTGCGCGGGGTCGATCCGGCTCGCGCGTTCTTCTCCGGGGAGTAGGGCGAGAGTGGGACGGGGCGGGCGGTCGTGGGGGCGGGCGATCATGAAGCTGGTGTAGCCGGGCAGGAACCTGCCGGTGGCCTCACCGGGGCCGGTGACGTCGAGCAGTGCCAGGGCGTTGGCGTAGCTCCACCCGGACAGGGTGACCAGGATCCGCCCGCCCGGCTTCACCTGGCGGAGCCAGGCCGTCGGCAGGTACCGGACCGAGCACGTCGCGATGAGCCGGTCGAAGGGGCCGCCCTCCGGGTCGCCGCCGAGACCGTCGCCGGTGAGCAGGCGCGGGGCGTAGCCGGCGGCCCGGAGTGCGGAAGCGGCGCGCGCGGCCACCAGGGGGTCGTACTCGATGCTGGTGATGTTCCGGTCGCCGAGGCGGTGGGCACCGAGGGCGGTGGAGTAGCCGGTTCCCGTGCCGACTTCGAGCACCCGGTGACCGGCGTCCGCGCCGAGCCGCTGCCACATGTCCAGCACGAGCGAGGGCAGCGTGGAGGACGACGAGGGCGCCCCGGTGACCGGCTGGTCTCCGGCGTCCTCCGGGCTTGTGCGACCGTCGAGTTGGGTGATGAGGGTCTGGTCCGTGTAGACCCCCTCCAGCCACCCGGGGTCAGCGGGGTGCACGGTTCGGTAGCCGGTCGGGGTGCTGCCCTCGATCGGGACGAAGTAGCTGCCGGCGAACAGTTCGCGCGGTACGGCGGTAGCGGCCTCGGTCCAGGCGGCGTCGGTGAGCGTGCCGTTCTCGGTGAGCCGCTCGACCAGGGCGGCGCGCAGGGTGTCGGAGGTGGTCACTCGTCGTGGCCTCTTTCCAGTCGGTCCGCGATCGCGTGCGCGATCCGGTCGGTGATCCCGGTCGGCTGCCAAGCCCATTGCCCGTTGGGGTTGCACTCCAGGAAGTACCAGGTGCCGTCCGCGGTGACGGCGAAGTCGAAGGCGCCGAAGGCCAGTGCGAAGGTGGCGAGGTAGTGGGCGATGGACTCGGCAACCGGGGTGGGGACGTCGATCGGGCTGCACCGCATCCGGTCCTGACGGTGTCGCCAGTCGAGATCCGGGCTGTCGATGCGGGCGCCGAACAGGCGGCTTCCGACGGCGGTCACCCGGGTGTCGAACACTTTGGGAACCTTGGCCTGGAAGAGGTGCGGACACGCCGCCACCGCCTCGGTGATCTCGGACCCGTCGACCTCGCGCACCCAGACGGCCCGGGCCTGCCCGTCGACCGAGTACGACGTGTTCCACAGCGGCTTGTACACCGCGCCGCCGTCGTGGCATGAGGTGAACTCCCGTGCCTCGCGGGCGTCGTCGGTGATCAGTGTGTGGGGCACGTGGAATCCGCAGCGTTGTGCGGCGGCGAGCTGAGCGGGCTTGTACTCCGCCGCCCGGTTGTCCCAGGGATGGTTCAGGTAGTGCGCCCCGGGGAGGGAGGCCAGGATGCCGCCCGCGCCCCAGAACGCCTGCGAGGCGGCGAACCGGCGGTCCTGGCCGTCGAGGTCGGGCGGCCCTTCGTAGGGCGAGGGCCTGCGCACCCAGACGGAGCGAACGGCCGTGAGGTCCAGTTCCCGGCTCGACGTGCGGAGGGTGCCCCGCTGACCGCCCGTACGGTACGTGGCGGTCAGTGAGGCGGCCGTGAGCAGGTCGGTGCCGGGATCGAGACGGACCACGGGAACCCGGCGCTCGGCGAGCAGCCGCAGCACCGCGTCCGCCGTCACATCGGAGGAGTTGGTCAGTACCAGCACCGACCCGCTTCGGTCGTCCATCAGCCGGAGCTCTGGTCCTGGTCGTAGGACTCGGTGACGTCGCTGTCCGTGGACCCGCCCGGCTTGGCGCCGTCGCCGGGGCTGGTGTGGGTGGGCGTGACACCGCTCGTGCTGGTGCCGTGGCTGCCCAGCTCGACCGTTCGGCCGTTCTCGTCCACGATGACGGCGATCTGCGTCTCGGGGTCGATCACGGGCGTGAACGCGGGGAGCGTGGCAGTGGCCGCGTAGGGCCCCATCCTGCCGATGCCCCACGCCACGGGGGTCTGCGTCATGTGTCCTCCTTGTAGCGGTATCCGGTCATTTCCGGCAACTCTGCTGCTGCGCAGAGTCGTTCATCTGCCCGCGCCGGGTGGGCGGGGGTGGGGGAGTGGGAAGTCGGCGGGGTCGACTTCCTGTGCTCAGGGGGTAGCGGCGTGGGCGGTGTGGGCGGCGTGGGTGCGGCAGTGGGCCAGGGCGAGCTTGATCCGGGTGTCGGCGCCGGGGGCGGTGGCGAGGAGTTCGCCGGCGGTGACGAGGGCGGTCCAGTAGCGGGCGGGGTCGCCGGTGCGGGGGAGGGGCCGGGCGGCGGCGAGGGAGAGGTAGGCGGCGGTGAGGTTGCCGGTGGTGAACCAGCGGTCGAGGCCGTGCTGGTGGCCGGGGCGGATGCCGCCCATGGCCTCGATGGCGGCGAGGAAGAGGTCGATGACCGCGCGGTCGGTGTCGGTGAGGGCGGCGGGGACGTCGAAGACACCGAGGGCTTCGAGGAGTTCACCCGTGTCGGCCTCGGAGTCGGGGCGGGGGTTGGCGAGGAGGGAGCCGTAGCAGTCGCCGAGGCGGGTGGTGGTCTCGGCGAGGGGGATGTCGAGGGCGAGGCACACGGCTCGGGCGGAGGGCAGGGGCTGACGGGTCTGGCGGGCGAGGAGGGCGTAGGCCTGGGCGGGGGTGGCGCCGCGGGCGAGGGCGTGCTGGGCGAGGGTGAGGAGGGGAGGCTGCATCGGGGTGCGCTTTCAGACGGTGGCGAGGGCGGGTGCGATGAGCGCCCAGACGAACTTGCCGATGCCGCCCGAGCGGGGGCAGCAACCCCAGCGCTCGGCCAGCTCGTTGACGAGGAAGAGCCCACGCCCGCGCTCCTCGTCGGTACCGGCGGTGCGGACGGAGGGTCGGCCGGCGCCGGCGTCGTGGACTTCGAGGCGGAGGAGGTCGCGGACGACGGAGAAGCGGACCTCGACGAGGCGGTCAGGCGGAGCGGAGGAGTGCTGAACGGCGTTGGCGACCAGTTCACCGAGGAGCAACTCCGCCACGTCCGAATAGCGTTCGCCGTCGGGTAGGGCGGCGAGGTAGGCGCGGAGCAGGTGGCGGGCGAGAGGCGTGGACTCGGTGCGGGAGCCGAGGCGCGCGGCGAACGTGCGGGGGCGCCGGGCAGTGAGCATGACGGAAGCACCTCAAAGGGATGGAGTGGGCGTGTGAATGGAGTGCGACGTGCGCGGAGCGGTGGGCGACTGCTGCTGAAGCGGAGGGGCGGACCGCGGTTTTGGAGGCCTGGCCTTGAGCACCGTCACCGGTCGAGTCCGGGCGCCGTGGACGGAGCCGACAACCTTCCTACGGGTGAACAAGAGCCTTCGGGGGCCAAGCAGGGACGGGCGGTGTGGGATTGTGGCCCGGGCACCCGGATCTGTGGCCCAGGCGTTGGCCCGTCCCGGTCGGCACGCGCAGCAGCGCATGCCCAGTTGCGGTGCCGACGAGATCCTGGAGGGCTCTCACGTTGGGGTCGAGTGCGATGGGTGTCACGCTGGGCGTGGTGGTGCTCACGATGGGAAACCGGTCTGCGGAGCTGGTGGCGTTGCTGGACTCTGTGCGGGCCCAGGACGGCGGCAGCAGCGGCGTGCGGACGGTGGTGCTCGGGCAGGGCGTGAGCCTGCCCGAACTGCCGGACTGGGTGGACATCGTGGAGCTGCCGGAGAACCTCGGCATCCCCGGTGGGCGCAATGCGGGTATCAAGCGGCTGCGCGAACTCGGGGGAGCGGACGTCCTGGTCGTTCTGGACGATGACGGCCTGCTGCCGCGCACCGACACCTTCCAGCTGGTCCGGGAAGCCTTCGAACAGAGCCCGGAGCTGGGAATCGTGTCCTTCCGGATCGCGGACGAGACCGGGGCCACCCAGCGTCGACACGTCCCCCGTCTCGGCGCCGACGACCCTATGCAGTCCGGCCCGGTCACCACGTTCCTGGGCGGTGGACATGCGATTCGGATGAGCGTGATCGACCAGGTCGGCCTGTTCCCCGCCGAGTTCTTCTATGCCCACGAAGAGACCGACTTCGCGTGGCGTGCGCTCGATGCCGGATGGGAGATCCACTACCGGGCCGACATGCTGCTTCAGCACCCCCGCACCGATCCGGCCCGGCACGCCACCTACTACCGGCTGACGGCCCGCAACCGGGTCTGGCTGGCCAAGCGCCACCTTCCCGCGATCCTCGTGCCGGTCTACCTCACGTCCTGGGCGCTGTACACGCTGGTTCGCCGGCCGCCGCTGTCCGGTCTCAAAGCGTGGTGGTCCGGCTTCTTCGAAGGAGTCCGCGTGTCCTGTCCCCCGCGCAGGTCGATGCGGTGGAGCACGGTGTGGCGGATGGCGAAGCTGGGCCGGCCGCCGGTGTTCTGAGCGTCGCGTCGGCACGCTCATGGCCGGGTAGCGAGGCAGGGGAACGCTGGCTGCGATCGGCTCGCGCAGGCGTGGGTCGACGAACACGTTCGCCATGAGGCAGCGACCTCCTCTGAAGTTCGGACATTTGCATTCAGTGAACAGCCAGTTACTCTCTGGCGGTACGGTGAAGGCCTGTTCATCCCGTTCAATTTGTTCAAGATCAGCTGTAGAGGCGTGAGTTGACTGGGCACAAAGAGCCGAACCAGCAGCTGGCCGTCGTCGTCGAGGAAGCCGGGTGTACGTACGAAGCACTGGCAAAGGCAGTCCGCGGCGTTGCAGCGGAGGCCGGTGAGACGCTGCACACTTCGCGATCGGCTGTGCTCTCCTGGATGAGGGGTGGCACTCCGACAGGCCGAACCGCGGCCTATCTGGCCGAGGCGTTGACGAGACTGGCGAAGCGGAAGGTGACGGCTGCCGAGATCGGTCTAGGCTTCCCGGCATTCGGGGAGGCCTTGGCCCTTGATCCCCTGGCAACCGCTGCCGATCTCGGGAGACTTGTCATGCTCCACCGTCGCGACTTCCTCGCCCTCACCTTCGCCGCGGGCATCGTCGGGCTCCCGCTCACCTACGACCACGGGGCAGTCGCTGCCACCCTGAGAGGTGCGGCATGTGGCCGCAAGGTCGGAGCCGAGGAGGTGTCCACCGTTCGGCAGCTCACTGAGCTGTTCAGGACCGCTGACGAGCGGCTTGGCGGTGGTCACGGGTTGTCCACGGTGTCGTCCTACCTGGCGGATGCCGTTGTGCCGATGCTCCAGGCCACGTTCCCGTCCGTGGACGTGCGACGGAGTGCATATGGGGCGGCGGCCGAGCTGGCGACCCTGGTCGGATGGAAGTGCCACGACCTTGGCCGCGAGGGTGCCGCTCAGAGGTTCTACCTCCTCGCCTACCAACTTGCCTGCGAGTCCGACCCTGCAGGTCACGGAGCCTGGATGATGCGTGCCCTCACTCATCAGGCCCTTGACCTGAACCAGACCGCGCACTGTGTGGAACTGGCTGAGGCCGCGCTGTCGCGGGCCCGAGGGAGGGTCGACCGCAAGACGGAGGCACTGTTGCTGGTGACAGCCGCGCGGGCGTACGGAGCAAGCGGTCAGAGCAAGAACGCCGTTGGAGCACTACTCGCCGCCGAGGACGCAGTGCTCGCCGGTGATGGCGACGTTCCCTCGTACGCCGGCGCCTCCGGTCCGGTCGCGGCCACCGTGGCCTCGCACATCGGCAAGACCCTGACCGGGATGAAGGACCACCGAGCAGCTGAACGACACTACCGGGCGGCGCTGGAGGGCCGCGTCCCGTCGATGTACCACCGAGTTCGTGGCCTGACCCTCGCAAACGTTGCCAAGTCCGTGGCTGCCCAGCGCCGTCATGAGGAGGCCGTGATCCTCTGGAACGAGTGCTTGGACCTCATGGACGGCGTGGCGTCCGACCGGAACAAGAAGGAGCTCCAGACGGTGCGTTCGACCATGGCCGTTTACAGCGCACGAGGGATCCCCGGCGCCCCCGAACT
Source organism: Kitasatospora sp. NPDC085464 (assembly GCF_044541955.1). NCBI lineage: Bacteria > Bacillati > Actinomycetota > Actinomycetes > Kitasatosporales > Streptomycetaceae > Kitasatospora > Kitasatospora sp. NPDC085464. The sequence goes on along the minus strand of NZ_JBITTM010000068.1, from coordinate 33,786 downwards.
CGCTCAGCGGGTTGCTGAATTCGCATCCGCGTGACCTCGGATTCCTCTTCCTGGCATCGACGTATCGGGCCCGCCCTTCAGATCACTTCCGGGCGTTGGTGCGCTTCGTGGGTTCTGCCGTGGTCGGGTCTTCGGGCCAGGGGTGGCGGGGGTAGCGACCCCTGAGGTCTGCTCGCACGGCGTGGTAGCCGTTCTGCCAGAAGTTCTCCAGATCACCGGTGATGGCGGCGGGGCGACCGGCGGGGGACAGCAACTGCACAGTCAGCGGGACGCGGCCGCCGGCCAGGGCCGGGGCCGCTGTCCAGCCGAAGAGCTCCTGCAACTTGACTGCCAGCACCGGGCGTTCGGTGCTGTAGTCGACCCGTATCTTCGAGCCGCTGGGCACGGTGATCCGCTCGGGGGCCAACTCGTCGAGGCGACCGGCCTGTCCGCTCGCCCAGGGGAGCAGGCGCTGCAGCGCTGCCGTCGTGTCGATCCTCGCGAGGTCGGCGCGGCGGCGGGCACGGGAGAGTTCGGGCTCCAGCCACTCGTCGGCGCGTTCCAGGAGTGCCTCGTCGGAGACGTCGGGCCAGGGGTCTCCGATGGCGGCACGGAGGAACGCCAGGCGTTCGCGCAGGTTGGACGGGAAGGTCAGCAGCTCGCTGACGCCCTCGCGGGCCAGGCCCTCCAGCAGGGCGGCTCGAACGAGCGCCGGGTCGGGGCGGTCCAGCCGCTTCTCCGCCAGTTCGATGGCGCCCAGCGACTCCACCCGGCGGGACACGACCTCTCCCCGCCGGCTGTCCCAGTGGACCTCTTCGCGGGTGCCGAGCAGTGCCGCACCGGCCTGCAGCGCAGTGTCCTCGTCCAACGCCGCAGCGTGCAGCACCCGGGCCGAATGCGATCCCGCGGGCCGGTCGGCGACCGCGACGGCGAGCCACGGCAGCGCGCCGAGCCGGGTGTCGCGGGGGAGTTCGGCCGCCGTCCCCGAGGCCATCAGGTACGGGCTGCGCTCGCCGGGTGCCGGGCGTTCGACCCTCGCCCTCGCGATCCGCTCCGGGAACGCCAGGGCGACCACCAGCCCGACGGCAGCGGCATCGCCCAACGCCGTGGCGGGTTCGTCGCCCGCGGCGCGCTGCAGCCGGCGGACTTCGTCGCGCCAGCGCCCGGCGTAGGGGTCGCGGGAGTCCTTCACCCCGCGCCACACCGCGCCGAGGTCGTCCCCCAGCGCCCGCGGCGGTTCTTCGGAGAGCAGGGCGACGACCTCGGCGGCCCGGCGGGCGCCCACGGCGGGTGCGCCGTCGACCAGTGCGCGCCCCAGCCGGGGGTGCAGCCCGGTGCGGGCGAGCCGGACACCGCGCTCCGTTGCCCGCCCGTCACCCTCGACGGCCCCGAGGGCGAGCAGGGTTTCCCGGGCGGCGGCCATCGCGCCCGCCGGGGGCCGGTCGGGCAGGGCGAGGCCGGTGGCGTCCGGGTCTCCCCAGCAGGCGGCCTGGAGGGCGAACGACGTGAGGTCGGCGAGGGCGATCTCGGGGGTGGGGAACCGCGCGGCGCGGGCGTCCTCGGCCTCGTGCCAGCAGCGGTACACGGTGCCCGGGGCCTCGCGCCCGGCCCGTCCGGCGCGCTGGCGGGCGGCGGCGAGCGAGGCCCGGACGGTGACGAGCCCCGCGAGTCCCCGGGCGTGGTCGGTGCGGGGTTCGCGGGCGAGCCCGGCGTCGACCACGACGCGTACGCCGGGCACGGTGAGGGAGGATTCGGCGACGGCGGTGGCCAGCACCACCCGGCGGCCCTCGGCCGGGGTGAGGGCGGCGTCCTGGACGGCCTGCGGGGCGCGCCCGTGCAGCTGCAGCACGTCCGCGGGCACGGCGGCCAGCTGTCCGGCGACCCGGGCGATCTCGCCGACGCCGGGCAGGAAGCAGAGCACGTCGCCCTCGCGCTCGCTCAGCGCCCGCCGTACGACGGCCGCGACGTGGTCGAGCAGGGCCGGGTCGACCCGGGTGCCGTGTGCGGGCCGGACGGCGCGCGGCGGGGGCGCCCAGAGGACGTCCACCGGGTGGGAGACCCCGTGCGCCTCCACCACGGGGGCGCCGTCGAGGAGTTCGGCCCAGGCCTCGGTGTCGGAGGTGGCCGAGGCGCAGACCAGCCCGAGTTCGGGCCGCAGTGCCGCCCGGACGTCCAGCAGGAAGGCGAGCGCCGTGTCGGCGTCCAGGTGCCGCTCGTGGCACTCGTCGAGTACGACGACGTCCACGCCGGGCAGTTCCTGGTCGCGCTGGAGCCGCTGCAGCAGCACGCCGGTGGTGACCACCTCGACCACCGTCTCCGGCCCGGCCCGGCGCTCGCCGCGCACCGTGTAGCCGACTTCGCGGCCCACGGCGGAGCCGAGCAGCCAGGCCATCCGCCGGGCGGCGGCCCGGACGGCGAGCCGGCGCGGTTCGGCGACCAGCACCCGGCGCACCGGCCGGCCGTCGCCGAGCAGTCCGGCCAGGGCGAGCGGCACCAGGGTGGTCTTGCCGGTGCCGGGCGGGGCGGCGAGGACGGCGGTGCCGTGTCCGGCGAGGGCGTCGTGCAGTGCGGGCAGGGCGGTACGGACGGGCAGGTCGTGCCAGGCCGGGGTCACGTGCGTCAGCCCCGCTCCGTGACGAAGATCGCCGTGCCGGGGATCAGCCGCCCGCGCAGCGGGGACCAGCCGCCCCACTCCTGTTCCAGGCCGGCCGGCCACTCGGGCTCGACCAGGTCCAGCAGCCGGAAGCCCGCGCCGACGAGTTCGCGGACCCGGTCGCCGACGGTCCGGTGGTGCTCGACGTAGGTGGCGTGGCCCTGCTCGTCCTGCTCGACGTAGGGGGTGCGGTCGAAGTAGGAGGACATCGCGGTGAGGCCCTCGACGCCCGGCTCGTCCGGGAACGCCCAGCGGATCGGGTGGGTCACCGAGAACACCCAGCGCCCGCCGGGCCGCAGCACCCGGTGCACCTCGCGCATCAGGGCGGCGGTGTCGGCGCTGAACGGGACGGCGCCGTAGGCGGAGCAGGCGAGGTCGAAGGCGCCGTCGGTGAAGGGGAGGACGGCGGCGTCGGCCTGGACGACCGGGACGGGGACGGCGCCGCGGCCGAGGTCGATCCGGCGGGAGTGCTGGAGCTGGCGGTAGGAGATGTCGAGGGCGACGGGGCGGGCGCCGCGGCCGGTGAGCCAGCGGGAGCACTGGGCGGCGCCGGCGCCGATCTCCAGCACGTCCTTGCCGGCGACGTCGCCGAGGAGGTGGGCGTCGGCCTCGTCGAGGCCTTCGGGGCACCAGGTGAAGCGGTCGTCGCCGAGGAAGTCGCCGTGTTCGTCCTGGTACTCGTCGGCGTTGCGGTCCCACCAGTGCCGGCTGGCGCGGCTGCTCTCCCCGGTGCCCGCGTCGCGTCGGACCGCGTCGTCGTCGGCCTCCTCGGCGGATGCGTCAAGATCGTGGAGGTCCGACTGGGGGGTGGTGGCCACGGTGACAATGCCCATCGCGTAGGGTATGGAATGCGGAAGCGCCGCTGCCGCGAACCGGCCCCGAGAGGGGTCCGGATCCTGGCGGTGGCATCCGGGGAAGGGCCCCTGCGGGCGCCGCCGCGAGGCGCGCAATCGGAGGATATGGCCTGATCCGTACCAGGCTCCACCGTCTTGACTCTCTTGGCGTTGACCGTGCCTGGCCGTCCCCGTATGCTACAAGTTGCGCTGCGGGCCTGCGCGCCTCAGACGGAGCAGGTCGCGCTCGCACCTGTCGAAGACCCCACGGTCGCAAGACGGACGCCGATTCCCGTTGTCACGGGAATGCCGGTGCGCCGCGCTCTTGGCTGTCCGGCTTTCGGTGGGAGCGATACGGGCCCTCCGCGTGGCATTACCTACGACTTTCATGTCCGTACCGGAGCCCTTTTCCTAATGACGAGCCCCACCGACTCCTCCCTCAGCACCACCCCGCAGGTCGCGGTCAACGACATCGGCGACGCGGAGGCCTTCCTCGCCGCCATCGACGAGACCATCAAGTACTTCAACGATGGCGACATCGTCGAGGGCGTCATCGTGAAGGTCGACCGTGACGAGGTCCTCCTCGACATCGGTTACAAGACCGAGGGCGTCATCCCGTCCCGCGAGCTCTCGATCAAGCACGACGTTGACCCGCACGAGGTCGTCGCCGTCGGTGACAACATCGAGGCCCTGGTTCTCCAGAAGGAGGACAAGGAGGGTCGTCTCATCCTGTCCAAGAAGCGCGCTCAGTACGAGCGTGCCTGGGGCACGATCGAGAAGATCAAGGAAGAGGACGGCATCGTCACCGGTACCGTCATCGAGGTCGTCAAGGGTGGTCTCATCCTCGACATCGGCCTCCGCGGCTTCCTCCCCGCCTCGCTGGTCGAGATGCGTCGCGTCCGCGACCTCCAGCCCTACGTGGGCAAGGAGCTTGAGGCCAAGATCATCGAGCTGGACAAGAACCGCAACAACGTGGTCCTGTCCCGCCGTGCCTGGCTGGAGCAGACCCAGAGCGAGGTCCGCCAGACCTTCCTCACCACCCTGCAGAAGGGCCAGGTGCGTTCCGGCGTCGTCTCCTCGATCGTCAACTTCGGTGCCTTCGTGGACCTGGGTGGCGTCGACGGCCTGGTGCACGTCTCCGAGCTGTCCTGGAAGCACATCGACCACCCGTCCGAGGTTGTCGAGGTCGGCCAGGAGGTCACCGTCGAGGTTCTCGACGTCGACATGGACCGCGAGCGCGTCTCCCTGTCGCTGAAGGCGACCCAGGAGGACCCGTGGCAGCAGTTCGCCCGTACGCACCAGATCGGTCAGGTCGTCCCGGGTAAGGTCACCAAGCTGGTTCCGTTCGGTGCGTTCGTCCGCGTGGACGAGGGCATCGAGGGTCTGGTCCACATCTCCGAGCTGGCCGAGCGCCACGTCGAGATCCCGGAGCAGGTCGTCCAGGTCGGCGACGAGATCTTCGTCAAGGTCATCGACATCGACCTGGAGCGTCGCCGCATCAGCCTGTCGCTGAAGCAGGCGAACGAGGCCCTGGGTGCCAACCCGGCCGAGGTCGAGTTCGACCCGACCCTGTACGGCATGGCCGCCTCGTACGACGACCAGGGCAACTACATCTACCCGGAGGGCTTCGACCCCGAGGCGAACGACTGGCTGCCCGGCTTCGAGAAGCAGCGCGAGGAGTGGGAGCGCCAGTACGCCGAGGCGCAGACCCGCTTCGAGCAGCACCAGGCCCAGGTCATCAAGAGCCGCGAGGCCGACGCCCAGGCTGCCGAGGAGGGTGGCGACGCCGTCGCCGCTGCCGCCGGTGGCTCCTACTCGTCCAGCAGCGACGAGGGCTCGGGCGCCCTGGCCTCCGACGAGGCCCTGGCCGCCCTGCGCGAGAAGCTGGCCGGTGGCCAGAGCTGAGGCTCTCGCTTCCCGCTAGCCGATAGCTAGCAGATGGGCCCCACCCGGAATTCCGGGTGGGGCCCATTTGGTTTTCCGCTTTGACTTATGTGTGTTTTATGTGAAGGAAAGTGTGAGATGGGGCTCATTGCCCTTCTATAGGTCGAAGTTCGGGTTCCGCCTACATTGAATGGAGCTGCCCGAAAGGCTCCTTCATGCGAAACCCCTCGTCCGACGTCCCCGTCACCCCCGCCGCCGTGGTCGGCGGCCGGCTCGCGGCCCTCGGCCGGTTCTGCTTCCGCCACCGCCGCTGGGTGCTCGGCTTCTGGGCCGTCGTCCTGGTCCTCGGTGTCCTGATCGGCGGCCGGGTCTTCGAAGGCTCGGTGGCGGGGGCCTCCTCCGCCAGTGCCGAGGCCGACCGGGGCAGCGCGGTGGTCACCGCGGCCGACCCGGTCAAGGGCACCGTCACTGCCGTGGTGGACGGGAAGCCGGTGGACGATCCGGCGGTGAAGGCCGCCGTCGAGAAGGCCACCGCCGAGATCTCCGCCCTGCCCGGGGTCTCCTCCAGCCTCGACGCCTACGGCCCCGGCCCGGCTCCGGCCGCGCTGCGCTCCGCCGACGGCACGGCGAGCCTGGTGACCGTCCGGATGGCCGACACCGCGACCACCGCCCAGACCGACGCCGTCACCGAGCGGCTCACCGCGCTGAACGGCGCGGGCGGCGCGCACGTGACCGTCGGCGGGGACCTGGTGCTGCAGGACGAGGTCAAGAAGCAGACCGAGAAGGACACCCGCTTCGGCGAGATGGTGACGCTGCCGCTCACGCTGGTCGTCATGGTGCTGGTCTTCGGCGGGCTCTCGGCGGCCTCGCTGCCGGTGATCGGTGCGGTCGCCTCGGTGGGCGGCGCGCTGCTGGCGATGTTCGGGTTCAGCCAGATCATGGACATCGACACCAGCGTGCTGCCGATCGCGACCGTGCTGGGGCTCGGGCTCTCGATCGACTACGCGCTGCTCATGGTGAATCGTTTCCGCGAGGAACGCGGCCACGGCGCGGGCATCGCCGCCGCCGTCGAGCGCACCGCGGCGACCGCCGGGCGCACCGTGGCCTTCTCCGGGCTGACCGTGGCCGTGGCGCTGTCCGGCCTGTTCGTCTTCACCAGCCCGGTGCTCGGGGCGGTCGCCGCCGCCGGAGTGAGCGTGGTGGTGATCGCCGTCGCCGCCGCGCTGACGCTGATCCCCGCGCTGCTCGGCTTCGCCGGCTCCCGGATCAAGACGCCCACCTCGCCCGTACCGGACGAGGGGTTCTTCAGCCGGACCGTCCGCCGGGTCCGCAAGCGGGCCGTGCTGGTCACGCTCGCCTCCGTGGCGCTGCTGATGGCGGCCGGGGCTCCGTTCCTCCACGCCGAGATGCGCAACTCGGGCGCCGCCGTGCTGCCCGCCTCCTCGGCGGGGCGGCAGGTCGCCGAGACCGTCGACCAGCGCTTCCCGCAGGTCTCGGCCGCGCCGATCACGGTGGTGGTCGAGGGCGGCGCGACGGTCGCGCAGGCGTACGCCGACGAGGTGGTCGCCAAGCTGCCCGGGGTGAGCGGGGTACGGGCGGTCAGCCCGGTGAGCGACGCCGTCTCCACCATCGACGTGCTGGTGAAGGGGGACCCGCAGGGCGGGCAGGCCAAGCACGTGGTCGAGGAGCTGCGGGCGGACCGCGGCGGGTTGAAGACCTACGTCACCGGCGGTGCGGCCTCGGTGGTCGACTTCCAGAAGGAACTGCTCTCGCGCGGGCCGTGGGCGCTGGGGCTGGTCGCGGCGGGCACGCTGGTGCTGCTGTTCCTGATGACCGGCTCGGTGGTGATGCCGGTCAAGGCGCTGCTGATGAACCTGCTGTCGCTGGGTGCCTCGCTCGGCGCGCTCACCCTGGTGTTCCAGGACGGGTACTTCAGCGGGCTGCTCGGGTTCAGTCCGACGGGCGGGCTGGAGACCTTCATCCCGGTGCTGGTCTTCGCCTTCGCCTTCGGGCTGTCGATGGACTACGAGGTGTTCCTGCTCGCCCGGATCAAGGAACTGCGGGACAAGGGGCACAGCTGCACCCGGTCGGTGGAGCTGGGCGTCCAGCGCAGCGGTCGGATCATCACCTCAGCGGCACTGCTGATGGTGATCGTCTTCGCCGGGTTCGCGCTCGGGGACATGCTGATGGTCAAGCAGATGGGCATCGCGCTGGCGGTCGCCGTCGCGGTGGACGCCACCCTGGTGCGCTGCCTCCTGGTGCCGGCCGCGATGAGCCTGTTCGGCGAGTTCAACTGGTGGGCGCCCGCTCCGCTGCGGCGACTGCACCGGCGCTTCGGGCTGAGCGAGCACGTCGAGCTGCCGGAGATCGAGCCGGCGGTGATCCCGGCGCCGCGGCCGGCGGCCGGGGAACCGGCGGGCACGGACCTGGTGAAGGCGTAGCTGTTCCGGCGCTCGTCCCCAGGCGTCCCCCGGTGGCCTGAGCCGCCGGGGGACGTCCGGTTTTCGGGGCGGGCGGCTCAGGACAGGCGGCTCAGGAGGCCGACCGCGGCGCGGAGCCGGTCCTGCTCGGCGGGGGTGAGGCGGGACTCGATGGCGGCCGCGATGCGGTGTTCGCGGCGGGCGCGCTGGTCGAGGAGGGCGGCGTGGCCGGCCTCGGTGGCGGCGATGAGCTGCTTGCGGCCGTCGGTGGGGTGGGGCTGCTGGGTGACCAGTCCGGCCTCGGCCATCAGGGCGACGGTGCGGGCCATCGACTGGTGGCGGACGCGCTGGAGGTCGGCGAGTTCCGCGACGGTGCAGGAGCGCTCGTCGCGGACCAGTAGACCGAGGACGGCGGCCTGGTTCTGCGGCAGCTCGTCGCTGTCGCGCAGGGAGCGGACCAGGCTCCCGAGGGCGGCGCGCAGGTCCGCGGCGAGTTCCAGGGTGTCCGGGTGCGGGGCTTCGCTGGGCATGGCAGAAGTCTACTCGGAAGATCTACAGCATTGCTGTACAGCTTTGCTGTATGGTTTTGGGCATGCGAATCACCAAGTTCGGACATGCCTGCGTACGCGTCGAGCACGGCGACACCACCGTCGTCGTCGACCCCGGAGTGTTCACCGACCCCGCCGCGCTGGCCGGCGCGGACGCCGTCCTGATCACCCACGAGCACATGGACCACTTCGAGGAGTCCCGGCTGCGCGCCGCCCTGGAGGCCGACCCGGCGCTGCGCGTGTGGACCAACACCGCCGTCGCCGCCCAGCTGGAGGGCGTGGCGCAGCGGGTCACCGCGGTCGGCGAGGGGGACGCCTTCGAGCTCGGCGGCCTGGGCGTCTCGGTGCACGGCGAGTGGCACGCGGTGATCCACCCGGACATCCCGCAGGTGCGCAACATCGGTTTCCTCTTCGACGGCCGGCTCTTCCACCCCGGTGACGCGTTCACCCTGCCGCCGCACGCCGTGGACACCCTGCTGCTGCCGCTCGCGGCGCCGTGGAGCAAGGCCTCCGAGGTGATCGACTACGTCCGGGAGGCCGGGGCGCACCGGGCGGTGCCGGTCCACGAGGCGGTGCTCAGCCCGGTCGGCTTCGCCGTGCACACCCGACTGGTCGGACCGGACGGGCCGGGCACGGGCTCGGAGCTGGCCGTCCTCGGGGACGGGGAGAGCCTGGAGCTGGGCTGACCGCCGGGTGCGGAGCGGGTGCCGCCCGGGTGCGGAGCCGGCGCCGCCGGGTGCCCGCCCGGTGCTGACGGGCCCGGTGCTGCGCCGGTAGCCTGACGCCATGCTGAAGATCGGACTGACGGGTGGCATCGGCGCGGGCAAGAGCGAGGTGTCCCGGCTGTTCGCCGCGCACGGCGCGGTGATCGTGGACTCCGACGTGATCGCCCGCGAGGTGGTCGCCCCCGGGACGGACGGTCTGGCGGCCGTCGTCTCCGAGTTCGGCCCGCAGGTGCTGCGGGAGGACGGCGCGCTGGACCGTCCGGCCCTCGGGGCGGTCGTGTTCGCCGACCCGGAGCGGCTGAAGGCGCTGAACGCGATCGTCCACCCGCTGGTGCGGGCCCGCTCCGCCGAGCTGGAGGCGGCGGCCGCCCCGGACGCGGTCGTGGTGCACGACGTGCCGCTGCTGGCCGAGAACGGGCTGGCGCCGCTGTTCGACCTGGTCGTGGTGGTCGACGTTGCCGACGAGGTGCGGGTGGACCGGCTGGTGCGGTTGCGCGGGATGGCCGAGGAGGAGGCCCGGGCCCGGATGGCCGCGCAGGCCTCGCGGGCGGACCGGCTGGCGATCGCCGACCTGGTGATCGACAACGGCGGCGGGCTGGCGGAGCTGTCGGCCCGGGTGGACGAGGTCTGGGCGGAGCTGGCGGAGCGCGCGGTGGTCTGAGCCGCGGGGTGGTTTGAGCCGCGGGGTGGTCGGACCGGCCTCCCGGGCCAGGCCAGGCCAGGCCCGGCCCCGCAGGCTCGGGCCCTGTCGGGCACGCGCCGGGTCAGCCGGTCCGGCCGGCGCCGAGCGGCAGCCGGGCCCGCACCGCGAAGCCGCCCTCGGCCGTCGGCCCGGCGTGCAGGGTGCCGCCGAGATCGCCGGCCCGGGTGCGCATGCCGGTCAGGCCGTGCCCGCCGGAGGGCAGACCGCTTCCGTCGGCCGCCGGTGCGTGGCCACCCGTCGGCCCGTCGGACTCCGCCGCAGCCGGGGTGTTGACCACCGCCAGGCGCAGCCCGTCCGGCCGGACCTCGACGGTGACGGCCACCTCGGCCGCCGGGGCGTGCTTGTGCGCGTTGGTCAGCGCCTCCTGGACGATCCGGTACGCCGCGTACTGCACGGCGGGCCCGGGCGCGGGCAGTCCGTCGGCCGGGCCGGTGACGGTCAGGCCGACCACCAGCCCGGCCTGCCGGGACTCCTCGACCAGGGTGGGCAGGCCGCGCAGCGAGGGCGCCTGGTCGGCGGCCGTGGTCAGCACGCCCAGCAGGCCGCGCAGTTCGGTGAGCGCCTGCAGCCCGAGGGTGCGGATCAGGCCGAGCGTCTCCCGGACGGCCGCCGGGTCCTCGGCCCGGGCGACCTGGCCGGCGCCCGCGTGCAGGGTGATCAGTGACACCCGGTTGGAAACCACGTCGTGCATCTCCCTTGCGAGCCGGGAGCGTTCGGCGGCCGCGGCGCGCTCCTCGACGTGCCGGCGGGCGTCCTCCAGCAGCCGGTTGCGCTCGCCCAGGAAGCGGTTGCGCTCCGCGAGCACCCGGACGGTGTGGGCGCGGTGGTGGGTGGTCAGCCCGAGGAGGATCGGGACCGCGCCGAAGACCAGCGGGTCCTCGATCAGGCCGGCCAGTGAGGAGGGGGTGGTGACGTCCCCGAGGTCGAACGGGACGATCAGCCGCAGTTCGGCCGCGGCCGCCAGGACGTACAGCAGCGTGGTGGTGCCGCGCCGCGCGGCCAGTCCGTAGAGGGCGACGGCGAGCGGGAGTTGACCGCTCACCAGGGTGGCCGCGGTGACCGCCGCGGGATGCCGGCGCCGCAGGGCCAGGGCGAGGGCGCCGACCGCCATCAGGCCGGCGTTGACCGACGGCGAGGTGGTCGGGCCGAAGTCCGGGTCGTTCGCGGCGAGCGGGACGAGCACCAGCATGACCAGGGCGGTCGGCGCGAGGGCCCGGACCGGGCGGGGCAGACGCACCGGCGGCCAGGGCGGCGGCGCGTCGGGGTCGACGGCCGACCGGTCGGTGAGGTGCTGCATGAGGGGCATGCTTCCACACCGGGGTCCGACCGGGATGATCGTCCGACCGTGTGGCCGGGAAGGGGCTGTTGCGAGGATCCCGACGGGGAGAACATGGCGGGCATGAGTGATCATTTTTCGTCCGGGGCGCAGTCGGCCGAGTCGCAGTCGGCCGAACGGCGCCGGACCGGGCCGCATCTGACCGGCCCGCAGCCGACCGACGCGACCCCCACCGACCCGCGCCCCACCGATGCGACCCCTTTCGCCCCGCACCCGACCGTCCCGCACCCGACCGACGCGACCCCGACCGAGCCGCGCGTGGCCGTCGAACGGCTGGAGCAGTACTCCCGCGCCGAGCAGGAGCAGATCCTCGGCCCGGGGGCCGACCCGTACGGGGTCGCGTACACGGGGCTGACCTACCTGCCCAAGGAGATCCACTTCGGTGTCCGGGCCGCCGACGGCCGGCTCGTGGCCCACACCGGGCTGCGGCCCCTGCCGCTCACCGCGGGCGGCACCGACCTGACGGTGATGGGCGTCGGCGGGGTCTGTGTCGCCCCCGACCGGCGCGGCGGCGGCCTCGCGCACGCCGTGGTCGGGGCCGCCCTGGACCACGCCCGCACCCTCGGCCACCGGCGCGCGCTGCTGTTCTGCCGCCCGCCCCTGGTCACGCTCTACCGGGGGCTGGGCTTCCGCGAGGTGACGCAGGAGGTGACGGTGGAGCAGCCGGAGGGCCGACTGGCCGTGATGCCGCTGCGCACCATGTGGGCGCCGCTGGCGGCGGGGGCCGACTGGCCGGAGGGGCCGGTCCGGCTGCGCTCGCTGCCGATGTGAGGCCGGATCAGGCGCGGGTGGCCCGCGCGGAGGACTCCGCGTGGGCCACGGCGGCGGCGGCCAGCGCACGGATCGCGGCGTGCGCCCGGGTGCCGTCGCCGGACAGCTCGGGCTGGAACAGCGAGGCGAGGAAGAACGGGTGGTCCGGCAGTTCCAGGATCCGCACCTCGCCCGACTCGTCCGCGCCGCTGAACCGCAGGCCGTGCGCGCTCAGCCGGTCCAGGTAGGCGGCGTTGAGGCCGTACGCGCAGTGGTAGCGCTCCAGGGTGCGGGTGGTGCCGAAGACGCGCTCGGCGAGGCTGCCCGGAGTGATGGCGACGGCGCCCTCGTGGCCGACCAGTGAGCAGCTCAGCGGGGCGATCACCTGCTGGTCCCCGTCGGGCTGCTGCTCGCCGTGGACGGCTCCGGCCAGGCCGCAGACGTTGCGGGCGAACTCCAGGACCGCGTGCTGGAACCCGGCGCAGGTACCGAGGAAGGGGATGCCGCGTTCGCGGGCGGTGCGCACGGCGGCCACCGCGCCCTCCTCGCTGCGGTAGGGGCTGCCGGGCAGCAGCCAGACGGCGTCGAAGCCGTCCAGGGCGCCGGCCGCCGCGGCGTCCTCGGTGGGGATCCAGTAGGCGTCCAGCACGAGGTGGTCGTGCTCGGCGAGGGCGTCGAGCAGGCCGGGAATGCGGGCGTGCGAGCGGACGGCGGGGGAGCGGTCGCCGACGAGGGCGACCCGCGGGGTCAGGTAGGTCATGCGGCTATCCTGACCCAGCACCCGAGATCAGCGCCAACGATGATTTCTTACACCTCGATCAGATCGGTTGATGGCCGCCGTGGATCCCCAGCAGCTGCGCACCTTCGTCACCGTCACCCGCCTCGCCTCCTTCTCCGACGCGGCGCGGGAACTCGGCTACACCCAGTCCGCGGTCTCGCAGCAGATCGCGGCGCTGGAGGCGGACCTCGGTACGGCCCTGCTGGTCCGCCGCCCGGTCGGCCCGACCGAGGCGGGGCGTCGGCTGCTGGAGCACGCCGCGCCGCTGCTGGTCCGCCTGGAGGCGGCGCGTGCCGACGTCGCACGCCTGGCCGGCGCCCCGAGCGCCCGGCTGGTGGTCGGCGCCACGGCGCCCGCGGTCGGGGCGGTGCTGGGGCGCGCGCTCGGCGAGGTGCGCCGGGCGTACCCGAGGGTGCAACCGGAGGTCCGGGTGCTCGCCCAGGACGTGCTGCCCGCGCAGGTCGCCACCGGCGAGGTCGACCTCGCCCTGATCGACGGCCTGGCCGCGCCCAGCGACCCGCTGCCGCTGCCCGAGGTCGGCCCGCTGCGGACCGTCGCGGTGGACGAGCAGCCGGTCGTCGTGGTCCTGCCCGCCGGCCACCCGCTGGCGGGCCGCGCCGGCCTCGCGCTCGCCGACCTCTCCGCGGCCCGCTGGCTGGACGCCCCCGACCTCACCCCGTCGGTCGCCCGGCTGCGCGCGGTGGCGGGCGTCGACGGCTTCCGGCCCGCCACCCGCTACCGGGGGACCGACCTGCACGGGTTGCTGGCACTGGTCGCCGCCGGGCACGGGCTCGCGCTGCTGCCCGAGCCGGTGCCGGCCGGGGTGTCCGGGGTCGGGTGCGCGCCGATCGCCGCGCCCCGGCTGGTGCACCGCACCGAACTGGTGCACGGGAGCCTGCCGGAGGGGCCGGCGGCGCTGCTGGCGCGGCTGCTGGAGGGGGTGCCGGCCGACTCCGCCTGACCGGCGGCCTCCGTGCGGCGGTGCGGCGGTGCGGCGGTCTGCGGTGCGGCGGTCTGCGGTGCGGCGGCCTGCGGTGCCGGCCGGTTGCTTGAATCGGGTTGCGGGGGCCGCCGGAGCCGATGGAATGATCATGCAATGAGCATCATCATCAGACGGGTACGGCAAGAGGATTGGGCGCGGGTCAAGCAGATCCGCCTGGACTCACTGCGGGACCCGGTCGCGGCCATCGCCTTCCTTGAGACCCACGAGCAGGCGGCCGCCAGGCCGGACGGGTTCTGGCAGGACCGCGCGGCGCGGGCGGCGACCGGCTCCGCCGTGGCGCAGTTCGTCGCTGAGGACACGGACGGGCGCTGGCTCGGCGCGGTCAGCGTGGTGGTCGAACGGCCCGGCGGGCCGGGGGCGTTGGAGGGAGACGTCGTCCGGGTCGAGCAGGCGCACATCGTGGGCGTCTACGTCCGGCCCGAGGCGCGCGGCACCGGGCTGGCACCCGATCTCATCCGGGCGGCCCGGGACTGGTCCTGGTCGCTCGCCGAACCCCGGATCGAGCGGGTGCGGCTGTTCGTGCACGAGGACAACGCCCGCGCCGAGGCGCTGTACGTCAAGGTCGGGTTCGAGCCCTCCGGCGTGGCGCTGCCCGTCCCGGGTGACGCGTCGCACCGGGAGATCGAACTGGCGGTCTCCCGGGGCTGATCGCCGCGCTCCGGGGCAGTGCCCCGGGGTCGTCCTGCGGGGTCGTCCTGCTGGGTCGTCCTGCGGGGTCGGCGGGCGATCCGGGAGGGCGGCCCCGGGGGTTGTGAAGACGAGGTCACCAGGCGTTCACGTCCCGGGGCTGACGGTCGTCGCACGTCCGGTGCTGTCATGAACACAGCTGCCCGGCGAACGGCCGGGCCGACCCTGGAGATCTTCCCCATGATGCTCCATCAGCGCCTGACCGTCGTCGCCTCGGCGGCCGCCCTGACCGTCGCCGGGCTCGCCGCGGGCACCGCCCACGCGGCCGCACCGGCGACCGCCGCCGCGAAGTCCCGTGCGCTCGCCGCGAGTTGTTCGCAGGACTACCTGCCGCTGCCCGACCCGTCCTGCACCCCGGGTGCGTACAACCCGGACGTCACCCAGGACACCATCGGGCAGACCATCTGCGTCTCCGGCTGGACCGCCACCGTCCGCCCGCCGACCAGCTACACCAACCCGCTGAAGGTGCGCCAGATCGCCCAGTACGGCTACGACGACACCAGCACGGCCGACTACGAGGAGGACCACCTCGTCCCGCTGGAGCTCGGCGGCGCCCCGCGCGACCCGGCCAACCTGTGGCCCGAGCCGCGCTACGGCACCGAGCCGGCGCAGAGCAAGGACTCCGTCGAGACCCGGCTGAAGAACGCGGTGTGCAGCGGCCGGGTGAGCCTGGACGACGCCCGCGGCGCGATCGCGAGCGACTGGACCACGGCCCTCAGCGTCCTGGGGCTGTGAGGCGCGCCGCGACTCCCGGGCGTCCGAGCTCCTGAGCGCCGCGGCTGCCGGGCGTCCGAGCTCCTGAGCGCCGCGGCTCCCGGGCGCCCCTGACGCGGTGAAGCCGGTTCACCGCGGGCGGGCGCGAAGGAGCCGCCCGGTCCGTCCGGTCCCCTGTGCCGGACGGGCCGGACGGCCGTCTGTGGGGTGGTGCGGGCGCCCGGGTGCGGGCGCCCCGCGGATCAGCCGCAGCCGGGCAGGGCCTCGCACATCGGCGCGGTCATCCCGGTGCCGACGTACTTGTCCTCGGGGGCCTTCCAGGCGTCCTTGGGCTGGGCGCCGGCCTTGGTGGTCGCCCAGACGGACAGCTCGCTGACCGTCCCGCCGTCGGTGACCGCGTACTCGTGCAGGGTGACGGCGGTCCCGTCGGCCTGCGGGATCGTCAGGACGGCGGCGAAGTACGGCGCGTCGTCGGCGCTGTTGACCTTCACGGTGGCCCCGGGAGCGGTCTTGGCGCAGCCCTTGAGCGCGTCCGTCAGGCGCTGGTCGACCATGTTGGTGGTCTGCTTGGTGCCGCTGCTGTGGGTCGGGTCGCCGACGAAGAGCAGGGTCTGCTGGGCCGTCCAGCGGTCGCCGCCGAAGCCGACCGAGGCCTTCGCGGAGGCGGTGCCGGCGAACCCGTACTCGTCGTCCTTGGCGATCGGGGCGTGGCACAGCTCCATGCCCTTGAACTGGACGGGGCCGGTCTGCGGCTTGGCGTTGGCCGCCAGCGGCGCGTAGTGGTAGGTCTCGTCCATCGGGATGCTCTTGGTGTCCATCCAGGCCTTGGCCGGGATGGTCTTCGCGGCTCCGTCGGTGCCGCCGGGCTTGCCGGCGCCCGTGGCGGGGGCACCGCTGGGGGCGGCGCCGGTCGCGGCGCCGGTGGACGGAGCGGGTGCGGCGGTCTTGCCGCCGTCCTCACCGCTGTTGTCCGGTCCGCAGGCGCTGAGGGCGCCCAGGCAGACGAGGGCTGCGGCGGTGGCGGTGACCAGGCGGGTGCTGCGCAACTGACGAATCCTCAAGTGTCCGGTGGCGTGGATCGGGGTCGGGTGCGCGTCGGTCGCGGGCCGCTGGTGCGCGGCACCGCCCGTCCGCCCCCGCCGCCCGGGCGACCCGTGGTCGCGGGCACTCGGCATGGCTCTTCCTCCCCCGTTGACGTACTGCCGTCCGGCTCCTGGCCGCGCCGCCCTCCTCGGGTTTGAGGGGCGGTCAGCGCCGGTGCTGCGTCGACGGCGGTCGAAACCTATGCCAAGCGACCGTCGGGAGCAAAGCGGGATTCCGGCGGACGCCCGGGTGGCCCGGGTGGTTGCAGGGCAGTGGTGGGGAACGTGTGTGCGGGCGCGGCGGGAGCTATGCGCGGGGTGCGGGGGATTCCTGGAGCGGCCGGACACGGTCAAGTGCCGCCCCGAACTGGGGATCCGCGCCGACCGGGCGCGGTGCTGCGAGCGCGTACGGTGCCCCGGCCGCACCGGAGGACGGGCCGCGGGCGGCCCCCGACACCAAGGCTTTCCCACGCGGTGGCCCCGGGACGGCGAGCGTCGGAGGGGCCGCGGCGGGAGCCGGGCGGCTACCCGTGGGTGCCCGGGACGCCGAGCTGCTGGGCGAGCCAGGGGAGCGCCTGGGCGAAGGTCGCGGCGCCGGTCTGCCAGCTGTGCTTGCCGGAGCCGACGGCGGAGACGGTGCGGATGCCGTCCCTCCGGGCGGCCGCCTCCAGGGCCTTGGCGGACTCGATCTGGCCGTGCTCCTCGTCGCCCTGGCCGAAGTAGCCGGAGACGCCCTGGTACCGGGGGTGGTGGGCGAGCACCGTCATCGGGTCGTGGGCGGCCCAGGCCGCGGCGTCGCCGCCGTACAGCTCCTGGACGGTGTGGTCCTTGTCGCCGATGAACGGGCCCCGGTCGCCCGAGAAGTCGCCGAAGTGGGTGAAGACGCCGGGGTGTTCGACGGTCAGGTCGACGGCGCAGGTACCGCCCATCGACCAGCCGGCCACGCCCCACTTGTGCGGGTCGGTGGCGGCGTTGAAGGTCTTCTGGACGAACGGCGGGACGTCCTTGACCAGGTGGGTCTCGGCGTTGCCGTGCGGGCCGTCCACGCACTCGGTGTCCACCCGGAAGCCGCCGGTGGCGTCGACGAAGACCAGGATCGGCGCGAAGCCGTTGTGCTGGGCGGCGAACGCGTCCGTGGTCTTCACGGCGTTGCCGGAGCGGATCCAGTTGTCCGGCGCCGCGAACTCGCCGCCGATCATCTCCAGCACCGGCAGCTTGGGCCTGCTCTGGCTGCGGAACCAGGCGGGCGGCAGGTACACCAGCTCCTGGCGGTGGGCGAAGCCGCCGGTGGTGTCCGGTATGTCGACCTGGACGATGCGGCCGGTGCTCGTCCTGCCGTGGAGGGAGGCGAGTTCGGCGAGCGTGACCTGCTGCGGCAGCGGCCCGCCGCCGAGCTCACCGATCGCGTCGCCCAGGGTCGGGTAGTAGCCGGTGGCGGCGTTCAGGCTGTTCGCGGCGCAGAACAGCGCCAGCAGGACGGTCGGCACCACCAGCAGTCGCCGCCACCACCGCGCGCCGCGCCAGCCGAACCCGAGCACGCACAGGGCCGCGACGGCCACCCCGCTCCACAGCCACACCCCGTACGGGATCGGGTCGGTGATCCCGCTGAGCGTCACCACGGAGACGGCGGCGACGGCGGTGACCGCCACCGCCGTCCCGAGCGCGATCGGACCCCACTTCAGCCGCCACGCCCGGTCCCGCCGGGCCACCGAGCCCAGGAACACCGCGAGGGCCGCGGCCTGCACCGTCCAGGGGAACCAGCCGTCCAGCAGGGAGACGTTCATGGGGCCGGAGGCTAGGCGCGGAGGATGAGAGGCCGGTTAGAGACTGGTAGTTCGCTGGAAGAGACCTGTGAGGAGGAAGGGGAGACCGAAGAGCCCGGAGCCCGGCGGCCGGGCCGCCATCGGGCGGATCTCCAGCGGCGTGAGCTCGCGGAACAGCGAGCGGAGCTCGTCGGGAGACCACGCCAGGCCGCCCTCCAGGGCGCCCAGCCGGTACAGCTCCTCGTCGGGCCGCTCGGACCCGATCGCCCCGGCGGCGAACGCGGTGACGGCGAAGTGCCCGCCCGGTGCCAGGACGCGGCCGAGGAGGGCGAGGTAGCTGACGCGGCGGTGCGGCGGCAGGTGGTGCAGGCAGCCGGAGTCGTAGACCAGGTCGTACCGGGCGTGCGGGAGGTCGGCCTCGAAGATGCTCGCCCGGTGGAAGCGCAGGGCGGCGCCGATCCCGGCCTCGCGGGCGCGCTCCTCGGCCCAGGCGACGGCGGCGGAGGAGACGTCGACGGCGTCCACCTCGAACCCGCGGGCGGCCAGGTGGATCGCGTTGCGGCCGGGCCCGCAGCCGAGGTCGAGGGCGCGGGCGGGCGCGTGCCCGGCGCCGGGGGAGAGCAGGCCGCGGTCGAGGTAGGAGACCAGGTTCTCGTCCGGCTCGGGGGTGAAGAACGGGCGGTCGGCGGAGCGGTCGGCATAGAAACGGTCCCACCAGGCCTCGGCCGGCGGGAACAGCCGGTCGAGGAGGGCGAGGACGTCCTCGGCGGTGCGGATCGTGCGGTTCATACGGCCGAGCGTAGGCGGCCCGGCGGGTGGCTGCGAGCGACGCGAAATCCCTTGTGGGGCAGGCTGTCGGGGCCCCGGCCGCGGTGGTGGGAGGGGAGGCTTCCGGGCCGGTCCGGCGTACGGCGGCGTGCCCGCCGCGCGTCGGGAAGGGCCCGTTCCGCGGAGCCGCCGGGGCCCGCGGGAGCGGGGGCGGCATAACGTTTCGGGCAAGGCTGCGAGCGGGCCGGGCAGCACCCGGCTCCGTGTGGCCCGGAGCCCGGCAGCCGAGGAACTCGTCTGCGGGGAGTGGTCGTTGGGGCCGGTGTGACCGACGAAACGATCCTCCTCGCCCCGATCGCCGAGGCCGACCTCGCCCGGCTGGAGGTGCTGGTCGCCGACCCCGAGCAGCTGGGCCCGTTCCAGTGGTTCGGCTGGCGCGATCCCGGCCGGTTCCGCCGCACCTGGGCCGAGGACGGCCTGCTGTCGGACGAGCGGTCGGTGCTGGCGGTCCGGGTCGGCGGCGAGTTCGCGGGATTCGTCGCCTGGCGCCGGATGAACGCCGCGACCAACGCCCCGTACTGGAACATCGGCATCCAGCTCCGTCCGGAGGTGCGCGGCCGGGGCATCGGCACCGCGGCCCAACGCCTGCTCGTGGACTACCTGTTCGCGCACTCGCCGGTGATGCGGCTGGAGGCGGACACCGAGACCGGCAACCACGCCGAGCAGCGGGCGCTGGAGAAGTGCGGCTTCACCCGGGAGGGCGTGCAGCGCGCACTGACCTTCCGGGACGGGCAGTGGCGCGACGTCGTCCGCTACGGCCTGCTGCGCACGGATCCGCGGGGTTAGCTCAGCGCCCCGAACCACTCCTCGGCGAGGGCGTCCAGCGTCCGGGCGGCGGGCTTCAACTCCCGTAGGTACCAAGGCAGGTTGCTGTAGACGTGGAGCAGTGTGTAGGCCATCAGCAGCCGCGGCTCGACGGCCCGGCCGTAGGCGGCCAGCAGCTGCCCGAGGAGGTGCGGGTCGGCGCGGGTGGTGAAGAGGCCGACGGCGACGAGGTCGTAGGCAGGGTCCCCGATCATGGCGGGCTCGAAGTCGAACAGGCCGGTCAGGCGCCAGTCGGCGGCCGGGTCGGTGAGGAGGTGCTCGCGCATGAACTCGGTGTGCAGCAGGGCGCGTCCGGGCGCCGCCGGGAGCGGGGCGGCGGCGAGGAAGTCCGGGATCTGCTCGGACCAGGCCTCCGGCAGGCCGCGCTCCCGCTGGCGGGTGACGGCGCCGGCCCGCTGATCGTCGAGGAAGGCGCGCCAGTCGCCGGGGCCGAGGGCGTCGGCGAGCGGTTCGGGGTCGAGGGCGTGCAGGGCGGCGAGCGCCTCGCCGCAGTCGCGCGCGATCCGCTCGCGCTCGGGCCGGGGGATGCGCGGCCAGGCGGGCGCCAGGCCCTCGCCGGGCAGCCGGGACATCAGCACGTAGCGCCAGCCGTTGACGTACTCGCCGGCCTCGCGCACCACCGGGGTGGGGATCGGCAGCGCGCCCCGCAGCCGGTCCAGGACGCGCGCCTCGACGAGGCCGTCCCGGGCGCCGGCGGCCGGGAACAGCTTGAGGACGTGCTCGTCGCCGACGGCGTAGACCGGGACGGAGCCCTCCGCGAAGCGTTCCAGCGGCAGTCCGCCGACGCCGAGCCGGGCGCACAGCGCCTCCGCGCCGGGGCGCACCACCGACTCGTCGGGGACGATCGCGTCCCATTCCTCGTCCGTCAGTACCAGAGGCAGCACGGGCGCACCGTAGGCAGAGCCGGGCCCGCGCCGCAAAGGTTTTTCACCGCTCCTGCGGGGCCGCGCCGTACGCGTCGCCGTACGCGTCGGCGGACGGCGGGCCCGGCTCGGGCCCGGCGGCCGGGTCGCGGGTGAGCAGGTAGCGGGCGCCGGGGCCGGCGTCGGCGGCGCGGTCGCCGGCGTTGTAGAGGGCGCAGCGGGCGAGCGAGAGGCAGCCGCAGCCGATGCAGCCGGACAGCTTGCGCTTCAGCAGTTCGAGTTCGGCGATCTGCTCGTCGATGCGGCCCTGCCAGGACTCGGCCACCCGGTCCCACTCGGCGCGGGTGGGCGCCGGGCGGTCGGGGAGGCGGTCGAGGGCGACCCGTGCCTCGTCGAGGGAGAGGCCGACCCGTTGAGCCGCACGGATGAAGGCGATCCGGCGCAGGGTGCCCCGGGTGTAGCGGCGCTGCCCGCCGGTGGTGCGGGTGGCGTGGATCAGGCCGAGGCTCTCGTAGTAGCGCAGCGCGGACGCGGCGAGGCCGCTGCGGTCGGCGAGTTGGCCGATCGTGAGCAGGTCGCTGTGGTGCGGGCCGGCGGTGCGGCGGTCGTCGGGGTGGGCCGTCATGGGAGCCCACTGTAGCCGCTTGACCTCAAGCTGGCTTTAAGTTGCACGATCGTGGTCATGACGACGAACGCAACCGCGGGATCCGTGACCGAGAGCCGTTCCGGGAGCCGTGCCCAGGCCCGCCCCGAGGCCCGGTTCGAGGACCTGCCGGCCCTGATGGCACTGATGACCGGAGCCGAGAAGCACGGCCCGGCCGCCACCTCCACGCTGGACGTGCTCTGGGTGCTGTACGACCGGGTGCTGCGGGTCGGCCCGGCCACCGCGCAGGAGCAGGACCGCGACCGCTTCCTGCTCTCCAAGGGCCACGGGCCGATGGCGTACTACGCGGTGCTCGCGGCCAAGGGCTTCATCGACCCCGAGGTGCTGCCGAGCTTCGGCGGCTACGACTCGCCGCTCGGCCACCACCCGGACCGCACGCTGGTGCCCGGCGTGGAGATCTCCTCCGGCTCGCTCGGGCACGGCCTGCCGCTGGGCGTCGGCACGGCGCTCGGGCTGCGCGCGCAGGGCCTGACCGACGCCGCGGTGTGGGTGCTGGTCGGCGACGCCGAGTTCGACGAGGGCTCCAACCACGAGGCGGTCGCCTTCGCCGGGTCGTACGGGCTGGAGCGGCTGCACGTCGTGGTGATCGACAACTCCTCGGCCACGCACGGCTGGCAGGGCGGCATCGCGCAGCGGTTCGCGGCCGCGGGCTGGTCGACCGCGACGGTGGACGGCCGCGACCACGAGGCGCTGCACCGGGCCTTCACCGCCGAGCACCCGGGCCGCCCGCACGTGGTGGTCGCCCGGGTGGAGCCCAAGGAGAACCACTGAGCATCCGGCCGCCCCGAGAGCGCCCGGACGAGCACGCCGAACCCGCACCCCCGGAAGGAACGTCACCGATGGACACCATGCGCGACCGCTTCGTCGCCGTCACCACCCGCCTGCTGGACGAGGACCCCCGGCTGGCCGTGGTGCTCGCCGACATCACCGCGGCCGCCTTCACCCCGGCCCAGGAGCGCCACCCCGACCGGGTGGTCAACGTCGGCATCCGCGAACAGCTGCTGATCGGCGCGGCCGGCGGTCTGGCGCTGAGCGGGATGCGGCCGATCGCCCACACCTTCGCCAGCTTCCTGATCGAACGGCCCTTCGAACAGGTCAAGTTGGACCTGGTCCACCAGGGCGTGGGGGCCGTCCTGGTGAGCGCGGCGGGCTCGTACGACTGGCCGGCCGGCGGCCGCACCCACATGTCCCCGGGCGACGTCGCACTGCTGGACACCCTGCCGGGCTGGACCGTCCACGTCCCCGGGCACCCGGACGAGGCCGAGCAACTGCTGCGCCACGCGTACGCGGACGGCGACCGCAACGTGTACGTCCGGCTCTCGGCGCACCAGAACGCCGCGCCGGTGGCGGTCGAGCCGGGCCGTTTCAGCACCGTCCGCACCGGCTCGCGCGGGGTGGTGCTGGCCGTCGGGCCGATGCTGGACGCGGTGCTGGCGGCCACCGAGGGCCTGGACGTCACGGTGCTGTACGCGGCGACGGTGCGCCCCTTCGACGCGGCCGGGCTGCGGGCGGCCGTCGGCGAGCGGGCGGAGGTGGTGCTGGTCGAGCCGTACCTGGCCGGGACGTCGGCGAACGAGGTGCACGAGGCGCTGGCAGACCGCCCGCACCGGGTGCTGGGCCTGGGCGTGCCGCGCGAGGAGCACCGGCACTACGGCTCGATCGCGGAGCACCTGGCCGCCTACGGCCTGGACGCGCCCGCGCTGCGGGAGCGGATCGGCACCTTCCTCTGGTGAGCCGGCCACGGTCCCCGGGGCCGCGAGCGCTCGCGCCGTGGGCGGCTGCGCTGCGACGCCCGGTACCACGGCCGTCGGTGGATCAGCCGGTCAGGACCACGGCCACCGCGTCCGGTCCCACCCGCACGTCCGTGCCGGCCGGCGCCACCGGGCCGAAGGCCGCGACCACCTCGCGCCCGGCGGCCCCCAGCGGCACTGCGGCCTCGTCCGGCCCGAGGTTGACCGCGACCCGGTACGGCCCGCGGTGCACCACCAGCCACCCCGCCGCCTCGTCGAAGGCTGCCCGCACCGCGCCGAGGTCGGGGTCGGCGAACTCCGGTCGCTCCCGGCGCAGTCGGATCAACGTCCGGTACCAGGAGAGCAGTTCGGCGTGCGGGGCGCGCCGGAGCTCGGTCCAGTCGAGGACGGAGCGCAGCACGGTGGCGGGCTCCTGGGGGTCGGGGACGGCCTCGGCGGCCCAGCCGTGCTCGGTGAACTCCCGCCGCCGGCCCTGTCGGACGGCCTCGGCGAGGTCCGGGTCGGTGTGGTCGGTGAAGTACTGCCAGGGTGTCGCGGCGCCCCATTCCTCGCCCATGAACAGCATCGGGGTGAACGGCGAGGTGAGCACCAGGGCGGCGCCGCAGGCGAGTCGGCCGACGGGGAGCGTGGTGGAGATGCGGTCCCCGAGCGCCCGGTTGCCGACCTGGTCGTGGGTCTGCAGGTAGCCGAGCAGTCGGTGGCCCTCGGCGGTGGGGAACGGGCGTCCGTGGCTGCGGCCGCGGAAGGAGGACCAGGTGCCGTCGTGGAAGAACCCGCGGGTCAGCGCCTTGGCGACGGCGGCGAGCGGCTCGCGCGCGAAGTCCGCGTAGTAGCCCTGGGATTCACCGGTCAGCGCGCAGTGCAGGGCGTGGTGGAAGTCGTCGCTCCACTGGGCGGTGAGGCCCTGGCCGCCGGCCTCGGTCGGGGCGGTGGTGCGCGGGGTGTTGAGGTCGGACTCGGCGATCAGGAACAGCGGGCGGTTCGTGGTGACCGCCAACTTCCGTACCTCTTGGGAGAGTTCCTCCAGGAAGTGGACCGCGCGGTCGTCCGCGAGGGCGTGCACGGCGTCCAGCCGCAGGCCGTCGATGCGGTAGTCGCGCAGCCAGGCCAGTGCGCTGCCGATCAGGTACGCGCGCACCTCGTCCGAGCCGGGCGCGTCCAGGTTCACCGCGGAGCCCCACGGCGTGTGGTGCCGGTCGGTGAAGTACGGGCCGTACGCGGGGAGGTAGTTGCCGGACGGGCCGAGGTGGTTGTGCACGACGTCCAGCACCACGCCGAGGCCCTTGCGGTGGGCGGCGTCGACGAAGCGCTTGAGCCCCTCGGGCCCGCCGTAGGGCTCGTGGACGGCCCAGAGCGAGACCCCGTCGTAGCCCCAGCCGTGCCGGCCGGGGAACGGGCAGACCGGCATCAGCTCGACGAAGTCGACGCCCAACTCGACCAGGTGGTCCAGGTGTTCGGCGGCGGCCTCGAAGGTGCCGCGGGCGGTGAAGGTGCCGATGTGCAGCTCGTACAGCACGGCGCCGGGCAGCGCGCGGCCGCGCCAGCCGGTCCGCGACCAGCGGAACGCGGCGTGGTCCACCGGGCGGCTCGGGCCGTGCGGGCCGTGCGGCTGGCAGGCCGAGCGCGGGTCGGGCAGCGGCGGGCCGTCGTCGAGGCGGAAGGCGTAGTCGCCCGCCGGCGCCTCGCCGGACCACCAGCCGGCACGGTCGGCGCAGCGGGCCAACTCGTGTTCCGTGCCGTCGACTTCGACGCGGACGCGGGAAGCGGCGCGGGGCGCCCACACCTCGTAGGCCGGCATCAGCCCCTCCTCGTCAGCAGCGCCACCGGGCTCCCGGCCAGCAGTTCGGCCACCGGCACCGGGCCCGCCGGGAAGCTCCGCAGGGCCAGCTCGTCCGTCCACGGCCCGCCCGGCGGCAGCTCCAGCACGGTGTCCCGCCAGCCGCCCGCCCGCTGCAGCCCGTACGGCAGCCGGGTGACGGCGGTGACGACGTCGTCGCCGCGGGCGAAGGCCAGCAGGTGGTCGCCGGCGGCGCCGGTGCCGGGCAGCGGCCGGTACGGGCCGAGCGGGCGGGAGCGGCGCAGGTGCAGGGCGGTGGTGGTGAGGTGCAGCTTCTCGCGGGCGAGGTCGCCGGGGCGCCGGGTGGCGGAGTCGGTGAGCCGCACGGCGAGCGCGCCGAGGTCCACCACGCCCCGGTTGTCCGGGTCCACCAGGGTGTACAGCGGCTCCTCGCTGCCCTGGTAGAGGTCGGGCACGCCCGGCACGGTGAGGTGCAGCAGGGCGGCGGCGAGGGTGTTGGAGCGGGCGTGCGGGGCGAGGGCGTGCACCCGGCCCTCGATCCGGGGGAGCAGCCCGGGGTTGCCGTAGGCGGCGCGGGCCCGCTCCTCCAGCGCCCGTTCGTAGCGCGGGTCGGGCTCGGTCCAGGAGGTGTGCAGCTTGGCCTCGCGGACGGCCTTGAGCAGGGCGGCGACCAGCCGGTCCGGGGTGATCGGCCAGGCGGCGACCAGGGTGTGCCAGAGTAGCCAGTCGGCGTCGCGGTCGAGGCCGGGGGCCGCCGGGCCGGCCGCGGTGGACCAGGCGGCGGCCTCGGCGGCCCAGGCGTGCGGCTGCTCGGCGAGGACGGCGAGCCGGGCGCGGGCGTCGGCGCTGCGCTTGGTGTCGTGGGTGGAGAGCACGGTCATGCCGTGCGGCCAGGTGCGCTCCTGGCGACGGCACCAGTCGTGGAAGTCCGCCGGGCGCAGCCCGGGCCGGGCGGGCTCGCCGCCGACCTCGTTCAGGCCGGGCAACGCGTTCCAGCGGTAGAAGGCGGTGTCCTCGACGCCCTTGGCGGCCACCGCCGCGGCGGTCTGGGCGAAGCGGACGCAGAACTCGTCGTGGTCGGTGCCGCGGCCCAGCTCGCCGAGTGCCAGTGCGGCCACCAGGCGGTCGGTGGGGTCGGCGGAGCCGTCCAGGGCCGCGCGCAGCTGCTGCCGGGAGGCCGCCGGGGGTGCCTCGCCGGGCCGCGCGTAGGGCCGGTACGCCGGGTAGCCGGTGAGCAGCCGGGCGAGCGCGGCGCGCAGCTGCCAGGGCGCGTGGTCGGCGTGCGCGGGTTCGGCGGCGCCGATCCGCAGGGCGATCCGCACCAGCCGTTCGATCTCGGCGGCGAGCTCGCCGTCCGGCCCGGTCATGTCGGCCCGTCCGCGCCGGGCGGCGGCGAGTGCCGGGTGCGGGTCCTCGCAGAGGTCCCGGACCGGTCCGCCACGCAGGAAGGACTCGTAGGCCCCGGCCAGCAGGCAGGCGCCCGCGTGGTCGGTGAGCACGCCGTCGATGCGGCGCAGCGCGTCGTAGCCGGTGGTGCCGGCGACCGGCCAGTCCTCGGGCAGCTGCTCCTCGCCGGTGAGGATCTTCTCGACCACGACGTACGCGCCGCCGGTGGTCCCCGACGTTCCGCCGCCGGCGGCCCCGGACGCCCCGCCGGTGGTCCCCGACGCCCCGCCGGTGGCCGCTGCGAGCCGGCGCAGGTAGCCGCGCGGGTCGGCGAGCCCGTCCGGGTGGTCGATCCGGAAGCCGTCCAGGACGCCCTCGGCGTGCAGCCGCAGCAGCACGCCGTGGGTGGCGGCGAACACCTCCGGGTCCTCGACGCGCAGGGCGATCAGCTCGTTGACGGTGAAGAAGCGCCGGTAGTTGAGTTCGGTGCGGGCCAGGCGCCACCAGGCGAGCCGGTACCACTGGCGGGCGAGCAGCTCGGGAAGCGGCAGTGACTCGGTGCCGGGGCGCAGCGGCAGTTCGTGCCGGTGGTAGCGCAGGCTCCCGCCGTCCACGGTCAGCTGGTCCAGGACGGCGCCGAGCCGGTCGCCGAGCAGCGGCAGCAGGACCCGGCCGCGCCCGGGGTCGTCGGCGGGCCCGGGCTGGGCGGTCCAGTCGATGTCGAACCAGCGGGCGTACGGCGAGTCGGGCCCGTCGCGCAGCACCTGCCAGAGCGGGCGGTTGAGCCGTTCGGGGGCCGGTACGGCCATGTGGTTGGGCACCACGTCCGCGATCAGCCGCAGTCCGTGGCCGCGGGCGGCGGTGGCCAGCGCGCGCAGGGCCGGCTCGCCGCCGAGCTGCTCGCTGATCCGGGTGTGGTCGACGGTGTCGTAGCCGTGGGTGGAGCCGGGGACGGCTTCCAGCAGGGGGGACAGGTGCAGGTGGGAGACGCCGAGGGCGGCCAGGTAGGGGACGGCGGCGGTGGCGTCGTGGAGGGTGAAGCCGGGCTGGAGCTGGAGGCGGTAGCTGGCGGTGGGGGTGCCGCCGGGAGGGACGGCGGCCGGGCGGGGCTGCGCGGGCTCGGCGGCGGAGGTCATAGCTCCATAGGTACCCGGGGGAGCCTGCCGCCAAGACCCGCTGTTGATCCGAACAGGTGACCGCCCCCCGGTAGCCCCGCAGTCGCCCCCCGGGCCGCCCCCGGTCGCCGGGCGGCCGGTCACGCCGGCCGCTGCAGCACCATCAGCGAGCGGTCGGTGAGCCACAGCGTGTCCCCGGCCTTGACCCGCGCCCCGGTGCCCGGGGCGGGGAGCCGGGGCTGCGTGGTGTCGACCACGACCCGCCACTCCTGGCCGTGGTCGGCGGGCACGGTGAACTCCAGTGGTTCGAAGTGCGCGTTGAACATCAGCAGGAAGGAGTCGTCGACGATCCGCCCGCCGCGCCGGTCGGGTTCGGAGATCGCGTAGCCGTTGAGGAAGACGGTCAGCGACTTGGCGTAGCTGGCTCCCCAGTTGCGCTTGGTCATCTCCTCCCCGGTCGGGGTGAACCAGGCGATGTCGGTGAGGTCGTCGAACCCGCCGGAGGCGGACACCGGCCGGCCGTGGAAGAACCGGCGGCGGCGGAACACCGGGTGGTCGCGGCGCAGCCAGATCATTCCCTGGGTGAACTCCAGCAGCCGCGCCTGCGGCCCGTCGTCCTCGGGCCACTGCACCCAGGTGAGGTCGTTGTCCTGGCAGTAGGCGTTGTTGTTGCCCAGTTGGGTGCGGCCGAGTTCGTCGCCGTGCGAGAGCATCGGCACGCCCTGGGAGAGCATCAGGGTGGCGATGAAGTTGCGCTGCTGGCGTGCTCGCAGCTCCTCGACGGCCGGGTCGCCGGAGGGGCCCTCGACGCCGCAGTTCCAGGAGCGGTTGAAGGACTCGCCGTCGCGGTTGTCCTCGCCGTTGGCCTGGTTGCGCTTGTCGTTGTAGGAGACCAGGTCGCGCAGGGTGAAGCCGTCGTGGCAGGTGACGAAGTTGATGGAGGCGATCGGGCGGCGGCCGTCGTCCTGGTAGAGGTCGGAGGAGCCGGTGAGGCGGGAGCCGAACTCGGCGAGGGTGGCGTTCTCGCCGCGCCATAGGTCGCGCACGGTGTCCCGGTACATGCCGTTCCACTCCGTCCACAGCGGGGGGAAGTTGCCGACCTGGTAGCCGCCCTCGCCGAGGTCCCAGGGTTCGGCGATCAGCTTGGCCTGGGAGACCACCGGGTCCTGCTGGACCAGGTCGAAGAAGGAGGAGAGCCGGTCGACCTCGTGGAACTGCCGGGCGAGGGTGGCGGCGAGGTCGAATCTGAAGCCGTCCACGTGCATCTCGGTGACCCAGTAGCGCAGCGAGTCCATGATCAGCTGGAGCACGTGCGGGCTGCGCATCAGCAGGCTGTTGCCGGTGCCGGTGGTGTCCTCGTAGAAGCGCTGGTCCTGGGCGAGGCGGTAGTAGGAGACGTTGTCCAGGCCGCGCAGCGAGAGGGTGGGGCCGAGGTGGTTGCCCTCGGCGGTGTGGTTGTAGACGACGTCCAGGATCACCTCGATGCCGGCCGCGTGCAGCGCCTTGACCATCGACTTGAACTCCTGCACCTGCTGGCCGCGGTCGCCGGTGGAGGAGTAGGAGGAGTGCGGCGCGAAGAAGCCGATCGTGTTGTAGCCCCAGTAGTTGGCCAGGCCGAGGTCGCGCAGCCGGTGGTCGCGGACGAACTGGTGCACCGGCATCAGCTCGATCGCGGTGACGCCGAGCTTGGCGAGGTGTTCGATCACCGCGGGGTGGGCGAGGCCGGCGTAGGTGCCGCGGATCTCCTCGGGGATGCCCGGGTGGAGCCGGGTGAGGCCCTTGACGTGGGCCTCGTAGATGACGGTGCGGTGGTAGTCGGTGCGCGGCGGGCGGTCGGTGCCCCAGTCGAAGTACGGGTTGATCACCACCGAGTGCATGGTGTGCGGGGCGGAGTCGAGGTCGTTGCGGCGCTCGGGTGCGCCGAAATGGTAGCCGTAGACCGACTCGTCCCAGTCGATGTGCCCGCTCATCGCCTTGGCGTACGGGTCCAGGAGCAGCTTGGCGCTGTTGTGCCGCTGGCCGAGGCCCGGGTTGTACGGTCCGTGTACGCGGAAGCCGTAGCGCTGGCCGGGCTGGACGCCGGGGAGGTAGGCGTGCCGGACGAACGCGTCCGTCTCGCGCAGTTCGACGGCGGTCTCGGAGCCGTCCTCGGCGAGCAGGCACAGTTCGATGCGGTCGGCGCTCTCGGAGAACACGGCGAAGTTGGTGCCGGCTCCGTCGTAGGTGGCGCCGAGGGGGTAGGGCGTGCCGGGCCAGACCTGCATGGCTCCTCAACTTCCTTGCTTCATAAGCAAACTGACATGTGGTCCGACAATAAGTCCGACAGCCTGCCCGGACCCGGACGCTCTCCTGCCCGGCCGGGCGGCCGGGCATGTGCGGTGCTCGCGCGCCGTGACGCACGGCACAGCCCGCATACTTCCGGAGCCCTTCCCCGGTGGCCGGGAGAACCGGCCCGGGTTGGTCCGAACGAGTGTCCGGCGGGCATTCGTGTGAAGAGTGATGCCGGTGGGGCGCGCCCGTCCGGGCGCCGGTACCGCCGCCGGTGCCGCCGCCGGTGCGAGCGGGAACGCGGGCCGGGCGGGGCCCCGCGGCGCGGGCGGAGCCCCGCCGATCCGGCTGCGGTCGGCTCGCGGCGGGCAGTACCCTTGATCGTCCGGCCGCCCGGCGCCCCGCCGACAGTCCGTCAACAGGCTGATGGCGGTCCGTCAACGGTCCTCGCGCCCGCGGGGGCCGGCGGCAGCAACCAGATGAGGTGGCGCATGGTGTTCCCCGCCGGCGGCCGTGGCCCCGGGCCCGACGGCCCCGACCGGGGCGCGGCCCGCAGCGAGGCTCCCACGGTGGTCATGCGTCCCACCCTGACCGGCCGCACGCTGGTGCCCGCGCAGGGCGGCCCGGTCGAGATACCGGCACTGGCCTGGTCGGCCGGCGAGTGGGAGGACGCCTACCAGCGGGTGCGGCTGTCCGGCCGCGCCTACGTCTGGCTCAACCTGGTCGAGCAACGGCTGCGCTCCCTGGTGGACGAGGTGCTGCACCCGATCTACGCCCCCGCCCACGGCGAGGACTGGGTCACCGCGGCCGCCGGACCGGCCGGCGAGGAGTGGGCGCACCGGGCCGGGGCGGTGCGCGAGGTCAGCCGCCGCAAGGGCTACCTGCTCGACCCGGCCGACGACGACCCGCTGGTCTTCCTCACCCTGCCCCAGCTGCGCGAGCTGATGGTCCAGCACTGGCCGTGCTTCGAGCCGTACCTGGCCGACCGGCGCGAGATCGAGCTCGCGCTGGACGAGCTGGAGGTGGCCCGGCACGTGGTCTCCCGCAACCGGGTGCTCACCCAGACCGTCCTGGCGCAGACCGAGCGCGCCGCCGCCCGGCTGCTGGCCGTCCTGGACGGCGGCGCGGGCGGGGTGCCCGCCGACGTGGTGGAGTCCCTGGTGGCCGGCCGGTACGCGGACGTGGTCGCGGTGCACGCCGACCGGGTCCGGCTGCAGCGCGACCTGCCGGTGGAGGACCTGCTGGACGGCGCCCGGCGACTGGACGCGCTCGGCATCGGCCTCGGCATGCTCTGCCAGAACTACACCGGCAAGCGCCTGGTGCGCCTCGCCGGGGAGGGCTGCCGGGTCCGGCTGCTCTTCCTCAACCCGGCGAGCAGCGCGGTGCGCCGCCGCGAACGCGAACTCGGCCTCAGCCGCAGCGAGTTGTCCCGCTCGATCGAGATGAACATCATGCACGTGCGGCGGGTCCGGGCCCGGCTGCGGGACCAGGGCGGCTTCGAGATCCGGGTGTTCGACGAGACCCCGCGCTTCACCGCCTACCTGGTCGAGGGCCCCCGGGCCACCGGCCAGGCGGGCGGCCGCCGGCAGGGCCGCGACCTCGGCGTCATCCAGCCCTACCTGCGCCGCTCCCGCGGCATGGAGTCCCCGGCGCTGGTGCTGCGCGGCGGCGCCGGCCAGCAGCCCGGCGGCACCGAACCGGGGCTGCTGGAGGTCTACCGCGAGGAGTTCGAGGGGGTCTGGGCGGACTCCCGGCCCGTGTCGTGAGGGCCGGACGCCCCGGGAAACCCCGTGGTCCCGGCGGCGGCGGGGCTGAGAGACTGCGGTCCGTGAACAGCCATCCCGCCTGGACCCTGGTACCCGCCGCCGTCGACGACCTCGAACGCATCACCGACCTCAAGGACCAGGTCATGCGCGCCGACCTGGAACGCCTCGGCCGCTGGGACCCGGACCGCTCCCGCCGGCGGGTGGCGGACTCCTTCTCCACCAGGTGGACGTCCGTGCTGCTGGTCGACGGCGCCTTCGCCGGCTCCGTCGCCGTCCGGCCCGACCCGCAGGGCGGCCGCCACCTGGAACTGTTCTACGTCGCCCCGCACCTGCAGGGCCGCGGGATCGGCGGCGCCGTGCTGCGCCGGCTCCTCGCCGAGGCCGACGCCGCCCGGGAGCCGGTGCGACTGATCGTCCTGCAGGGCAGCGCCGCCCGGCGGCTCTACGAGCGGCACGGCTTCACCGTCGTCCACGAGGACCCGGTCGACGTCCACATGTACCGCCCGGCCCCCGAGCCCGCCCCCGTGACCACCCCGGACCAGGCGCTCACCCGGCTCCGGGACTGCGCCGCCCTGTGGAGCGGCGGGGCCGCCGACGGCCGGGTGGTGGTCGACGCGGCCTGCGAGGCCCTGGTCGTCGGGCTCGACGGTCCGGCCCTGCGCGAACTGGCCGCCTGCTCCTACCGCGAGGCCGCCACCGAACTCCACACCCTGCTGCCCGCGGCCATGGCCGAACAGGGCCTGGTCTTCCACCCCTTCGGTGGCGACGGCGCCGAGGAGGACGTCCTGCGGGCGCTCGCCGTGGCCTTCCTGAACGGGGAACTGACACCCCGGGAGCTGACCCGCGCCGCGCACCAGCGCTTCGGCCACGAGCTGGACGCGGCCGACCCGCTCTCCTGCCTCGACGACGAGTACGACACCCTGGCGTACAGCACGCGCAGCCGGGACGAGGTGGACGCCGACGTCCTCGCCGAGGCCCGCCGCCTGGCCGGGGCCCGCCGACTGGCCGGGGCCGACCCGGCGCCGTAGCGATCCGCCGGTGCCCGCCGGTGCCCGCCGGTGCCCGCCGGTGCCCGCCGGTGCCCGCCGGTGCCCGCCGGTGCCCGCCGGCGCCCCCGGGATCCCGGGCGTTCGGGGTGCCGTCGACCGGCTCGACCGCACCCGTTCCGGCCCGTCCGCGACAGCGGCGGGCCGACCCGTGGGCCGGGTTGTCGGTGGGGCGGGTGATGATGGGGGCTGTTTCGAGAGACAGGACGGAAGGACACACCTGATGAGCTGGTGGCAGCAGCCACTGGTCGGCTTCGACCTGGAGACCACGGGCACCGACCCGGCCGTGGACCGCATCGTCACGGCCGCGCTCGTGGACACGGTCGGGGCCGCCCGGGTGGGGGCCGCGCACTGGCTGCTCGACCCCGGGGTGCCGATACCCGCCGAGGCGGAGGCGATCCACGGGATCGGGGACGCGGTGGCGCGGGGCAAGGGGCGGCCGGCGAAGGAAGCGGTGGAGGAGATAGCCGCCGCGCTGTGCGAGCGGATGGCCGCCGGGAGACCGGTGGTGGCGTTCAACGCGCCGTTCGACCTGTCGCTGCTCGACGCCGAGCTGCGCCGGTACGGACTGGCGACGCTCGCGGAGCGCCTCGGCGGGCCGGTCGGGCCGGTGCTGGACGCGCTGGTGATCGACCGCGCCGTGGACAAGTACCGCAAGGGCTCGCGCACCCTGCAGCGGGTCTGCGAGGTGTACGGGGTGGAACTGACGGACGCCCACGAGGCGGGCAGCGACGCGCTGGCCGCCGTCCGGGTCGCCGTCGCACTGGCCGGGCGCTACCCGGCCGAGGTGGGGGCGGTCGCTCCGGCCGAGCTGCACCGCCGGCAGATCGACTGGTACCGGACGTGGGCGGAGGGCCTGCAGGCCTGGCTGCGCCGCGGCAAGGACCCGCAGGCGGTGGTCGACCCGCGCTGGCCCGCCCGCTAGCCGCGCGAGCCCGGCCACCGGCCCGATGGCCGCCCGCCCCGTACGCCCCGCCCCGGGCCCGGAGGGCTGCTCCCGGCAGGTCCACCGGCTCGACCACACCTGGCGGGGGCCCGGCAGGCCGACGGCCGGGCCGACCCGCCGGGTCCGACCGGGGCCCCGCCGGGGCTACTGCAGGTCCAGCCCCACCGGGTGCGCGAGGTCCACCGGGCAGACGAACACGTGCAGCTCGCCGAAGCGCCCGACGGACAGGTCAGGGTCCCCGCCGCTGTCCACGGTGAGCAGGTGGACCATCCGGGCGCCGCAGCCGCAGTCGATCGGAATCAGGTCGGTGGAGTGCCAGGACGGCCAGCCGCCGAGCTTCCAGCCGTCCGCGCAGGACAGCGCGCGGTGGTACTCCAGTTCGTGCCGCTGCGCGAACTCCTCTGCGGCGTCGTGGAGTTCACCGGGCAGCTCGTCCTGGTCCGGCAGGTCGAGGACCTGCTCGGGGCGCAGCGCGCAGGGCGTCGGCAGGTAGTAATCGTCGCTGCGCCGGGGTGCCGGTGGGGTGACCGGGGAGAGGTCGGCGGCGCGCTGCCAGTGCAGTTCGACGTTCGGGCCGTAGGGCCTGTTTCAGAAGTGGATCAAGGTCATGCGATGATCTTGATCCATGGCTCGGGGAGATCTGACGGACGCCCAGTGGGCAGTGCTGGAACC
>NZ_JBITTM010000067.1:0-45191 GCF_044541955.1 Kitasatospora sp. NPDC085464 | reverse complement strand
GGGGACGGTGACCTGACGTTCTTCGGTGCGGCGGCGAAGTGCTACGCGTCGGACGCGGCGATGGAGATCACGACGGACGCGGTGCAGTTGCTGGGTGGGTACGGGTACACCCGTGACTACCCGGTGGAGCGGATGATGCGGGACGCGAAGATCACGCAGATCTACGAGGGCACCAACCAGGTCCAGCGCATCGTCATGGCCCGCAACCTCCCGTAAGGCGGCCACGGGCCCCGTCCGGCCCGGGCACCCACGGCCCCCGACCGCCCGTCCGCGGTCGGGGGCCGCGCCGGTCGGAGGAAATCCGGGCGACGGCGGGCAGCTCCGCTCCCTAGGCTGCCCGCCATGTCCTCAGCACCTTCCGTGTCCGCCCTGCCCGCCTCCGCCACGGCCTCCGGTTCCGCCACGGCCCCCGCGCCGTCCACCCTCAGCCTGGCCGCCGTCACCCCCGAGAACATCGACGCCGCCCTCGCCCTGCGGGTGCGCCCCGACCAGGAGGGCCTGGTCGCGCCGGTGGTGAAGTCGCTGGCCGAGGCGTACGCGTACGGGGAGACCGCGTGGCCGCGGCTGATCCTGGACGACGGGAAGCCGGTCGGCTTCGTGATGGCCTTCTTCGACATCCGCTTCCACCCGGAGCAGCCCGACGACCACCCGCGCTCCGGCCTGTGGCGCCTGCTGGTCGACGCCGACGCGCAGCGCGGGGGCTACGGCCGCTTCGCCGTCGAGCAGGTCTGCGCCGAGATCCGCCGCCGCGGCGGCACCCGGGCCACCGTCACCTACGTGCCCGGCCCCCACGGCCCGGCGGAGTTCTACGCCCGCCTCGGCTTCCGCCCGACCGGCGAGCTGAGCGGCGACCAGACGGTGGCCGAGCTGGAGCTCTGAGGCCTCCCGGGGCCCGTCCCCGGGAGCCGGTCAGTCGAGCAGTGCCGCCGCCTGCGCCCGCGCCCGCCGCAGCCATTCGGCGCGGTCGGCGGCGGTCGAGTCGGTGACGGTGCGGAACACCGTCCGCCGGACGTCGGTGACGCCGACGTACGGCAGCACGCAGGCCGCCCAGATCCGCTCCAGCGGGTCGCCGAACTCGCTGCGCTCGCGGTCCTCGGGCGTGTCCGAGGTGTTGAGCACCAGGGCCCGCCCGGCCCGCAGCAGTCCGGCCGGTTCGCCGTCCGCCGTGCCCAGCTTGTAGGCGACGCCGGGGGCCAGCACCCGCTGCACCCAGCCGGCCAGGACGGCGGGCGGCATGCCCCACCAGTTGGGGTGGACCAGCACGATCGCATCCAGGGTGGCCACCTCGGCGCGGTGCAGGGCGAGGCCGGCATCGGCGGACGGGTCCGCCGCGTCCACCGTGCCGGTCTCCTCGGCGGTCAGCAGCGGCGCGAAGCCCTCCGCGTAGAGGTCGTGCGCCCGTACCTCGCAGCCGCGCCCCCGCAGTTCGTCTACCACGGCCTCGTACAGGGCGTGGTTGAAACTGCCGGGGCGCGGGTGCGCCAGGTAGACCCCGATCGTGCTCATCGTCCGTTCCCCTCCCGCTGGTTGACGAAAGGTGATGCTACGTTCCGAGGGCGACGGGTAGGGTGCCGGGCCATGACCGAGCCGGACTTCCTCACCACGACCAGGGCGTTCTACGACACCATCGCCGCCGACTACGCCGACCGCTTCAGTCGCGCGATGGACACCAGGCCGACGGACCGCGCCGTGCTGGCGCTCTTCGCCGACCTGGTCCGCGCCGAGCGTCCGGACCCCAGGACGGCCGAACTCGGCTGCGGCCCGGGCTACGTGACGAGCCACCTGCACGGGCTGGGCCTGGACGTGCGCGGGATCGACCTCTCGCCCCGGATGGTCGAGCTGGCCCGGGCCGCCTACCCGGAGGTTCCGTTCGAGGTCGGCTCGCTGTTCGAACTGCCCTTCCGGGACGGCGAGTTGACCGGCGCGGTGGCCTGGTACTCGATCATCCACACCCCGGCGGAGCGCCTCCCCGAGGTGTTCGCCGAGTTCGCCCGGGTGCTCGCCCCCGGCGGCCGACTGCTGCTCGCCTTCCAGGTCGGCGAGGAGCCCCTGCGTCTGGAGCGGCCCTTCGGCCACCCGGTGTCACTGGACTTCCGCCGCCTGCGGCCGGAGCGCGTCGAGGAGCTGGTCCGCGGGGCCGGTCTGGTGATGACCTCCCGTACGGTCCGCGAGCCGGACGGCGAGGAGAGCACCCCGCAGGCCTACCTGCTGGCCCGCAAGCCCGCAGCCGCCCGCCAGCCGTCCGTCGGCGGCCCGGCCGGGCCGTCCTAGGCGGCCTCGGACGCGGACGGCTGCGCGGGCCGGGCCGGCTGTGATGGCGCCCCGGAGGCGGTCACGATCACCTCGTCCAGCACCTCGCGCGAGCGCAGCAGGTCGTTGATCGTCCGGTCGATCCGCTCCCGCTCCGCGGTGAGCTCCTCGACCAGCAGCGGGGTGGCGATCTCGCTCGGGCTGCCGTCGGAGTCCCGCATGCAGGGGAGGATCTTGTAGATGGTGCGGCTGTGCAGCCCGGCCGCGAACAGCTCCTGGATGTGCACCACGCGGTCGACGGCCGCCTCCGGGTACTCCCGGTGGCCGCCGTCGGTGCGGCGGGCCACCAGCAGGCCCTGCTGCTCGTAGTAGCGCAGCGAGCGCTCGCTGACGCCCGTCCGCCGGGCCAGTTCGCCGATCCGCATGCCGTCCACCCCGTCGTCCGATCCGAGCCCCGAAAGGGCTTCGCCCCGTAGGGACTTGAACCTGACACCGATGTTAGCTTCTACGGTCTCCGGCATGACGACGAACACTGGAACCGCCGGTCTCTTCGAGCCCGCGGACCTGGGCCCGCTCCGCCTCCCCAACCGCCTGGTGATGGCACCGATGACGCGCACCCGGGCCGGCGCCGACGGTGTTCCGCAGCCGATCATGGCCGAGTACTACGCGCAGCGCGCCGGCGCCGGGCTGATCATCGCCGAGGCCGCCACCCCGAACCGGGTCGGCCGGACGTACGCCGGCACCCCCGCCGTCCACGCCCCCGAGCACGTGGCCGGCTGGCGCACCGTGACCGGGGCCGTCGCCGCGGCCAGCGGCCGGATGTTCCTGCAGCTCCAGCACGGCGGGCGGATCGGCCACCCGGAGAACAGCGGGCTGCACCCGGTGGCGCCCTCGCCGGTGGCCTTCCCCGAGACGGTCCACACGCCGAGCGGGCACCGGGAGGCCGTCGTCCCCAGGGAGCTCACCGGGGCGGAGATCCGGCAGACCGTGGCCGACTTCGCGGCCGCCGCCCGCAACGCCGTCGAGGCGGGCTTCGCCGGGGTCGAGGTGCACGGCGCCAACGGCTACCTGCTGCACCAGTTCCTCGCCCGGAACACCAACCGGCGCACCGACGCGTACGGCGGCCCGGTTGCGAACCGGATCCGCTTCGTGGTCGAGGTGGTCCGGGCGGTCGCGGCGGAGATCGGCCCCGAGCGGGTCGGCCTGCGGGTCTCGCCCGGCTTCACCGGCCAGGGCATGGACGAGGGGGACACCGCCGAGATCTACCGCGCGCTGGTCGGCGAGCTCGCCGACGACGGCCTCGCCTATCTGCACGTGGTCTTCGCGGACCCGGAGGACGCCGTCTTCCAGGAGCTCCGCAAGACCTGGCCGGGCACCCTGATCGCCAACCCGGTGCTCGGCTGGGGCGGGCCGCTGCCCGAGGACGGCGGCCGGGCCGCCGCCGAACGGCTGCTGGCGGCGGGGGCGGACCTGATCTCCTTCGGCCGCGGCTTCCTCGCCAACCCCGACCTGGTCGAGCGCCTGCGCACCGGCGCCCCGCTCAATCCGCTCCGCGACGGGCTGATGTACGGAGGGGGAGTCGAGGGGTACACCGACTACCCCGCGCTGAGCGGCCGGCAGACCGGATAGCACGGCGCCTCCGGCCTGCGCGCTCCCGGGGGTACCGCGCGGGAGCGGACCGCTCGTGCCATGATCCCTGCATGAGTTCCAACGTTTTCTTCGACATCACCATCAACGACGAGCCGGCCGGCCGCATCGTCTTCAAGCTGTTCGACGAGGTCGTCCCGAAGACGGCCCAGAACTTCCGCGAGCTGGCCACCGGCCAGAACGGCTTCGGCTACGAGGGCTCCGGCTTCCACCGCGTGATCCCGGCCTTCATGCTGCAGGGCGGTGACTTCACCAACCACAACGGCACCGGCGGCAAGAGCATCTACGGCGAGAAGTTCGCGGACGAGAACTTCCAGCTCAAGCACGACCGCCCGGGCCTGCTGTCGATGGCCAACGCCGGCCGCAACACCAACGGCTCGCAGTTCTTCATCACCACCATCGTGACCGACTGGCTGGACGGCAAGCACGTCGTCTTCGGCGAGGTCGTCGAGGGCATGGACCTGGTGAAGAAGATCGAGTCGCTCGGCTCGCAGAGCGGCCGCACCTCGGCCGTCATCAAGATCGCCAAGTCCGGCGTGGTCGAGTAATCACCGCCGTCTGAGGCACGCGTACCGCCCCGGAGTGGGAAGTCGGATCCGCCGACTTCCCACTCCGGGGCGGTGGCGTTTCCCGCCGACCGCCCACGAACGAGGGTCCTAGGCCCAAGGACCGATGGCCCGGCGTCCCCGGCCCGGCTGGAATGGGCGGATGGACGACGACAAGGCGTACGAGGGCCTGACACCCGCCGCACGGGCGGCCTACCTGGGGCGGATCGGCGTGCCGGACCCCGGGGAGCCGTCGGCGCAGGCGCTGGCGCGGCTGCAGGAGGCCCACCTGCGGGCCGTCCCGTTCGAGAACCTGAGCCTCCACCTCGGCGAGACCGTGGTGCTCGACCCGGCGGCCCTGGTGGCGAAGGTGGTGGAGCGGCGGCGCGGCGGGTTCTGCTACGAACTGAACGGCGCCTTCGCCGAGTTGCTGCGCTCCCTGGGCTACCGGGTGAGCCTGCTGTCGGGCCGGGTCTTCGACGGGGAGCGCCTCGGCCCGCCGTTCGACCACCTCGCGCTGCGGGTCGACCTGGACGAGCCCTGGCTGGTCGACGTCGGCTTCGGCCGGTTCAGCCGCCTCCCGCTGCGCCTGGACGGGCGTGCCCCGCAGCCCGACCCGCACGGCACGTTCATCGTGGCCCCGTACGGCGCCCACGGCGAGCTGGACGTCCGGATGGACGGCGCCCCGCAGTACCGCCTCGACCCGCGCCCGTACCCGCTCGCCGACTTCGGTCCGACCTGCTGGTGGCAGAGCACCTCGCCGGACTCGCCCTTCACCCGCTCGACCACCTGCTCCGTGCTCACCGAGGACGGCGGCCGGACGACGCTCAGCGGCACCCGGCTCATCCGCTCCGCCGCCGACGGCACCCGCACCGAGCGGCAGCTCACCGGGGCGGAGGCGCTGAGCGCCTACCGCGAGCACTTCGGCATCGCGCTCGACCGACTGCCCGGCTGAGGTCGGGTCGGGGCCGGCCGGGTCGCGGGAGGGGCAGGGTAGCCCGGGCGGGCGGCCGCCGGGCCGGAACCGCCCAATCGTCCCGACCCGCGCCGACGCCGCCCTACGCTCTCCTCGGACGTGGGCCGAGCCGCGGCCGAACCCGACTTCCCGGCAAGGTGGTTCAGCGATGATCGAGCAGGGCGCCGACGACGGTGAGGTGACCTACGAGCAGGTGACGGTGGTCTCCCTGGCCTCCTGCGAGCCGGCTTCCCGCGAGCCGGCCGCGGGGGAGCCGACCGGCCCGGCGCGGTTCGCGGTCCGGGTGGTCCGCGAGGGCATGACCGTCAAGCGGGTGGCGGGCTACTGGGTGCGCTGGGACGAGCGCCGGGGCGACGAGCTCCGCCACCACGCCCGCTGGGTCGCCGACGAGGAGTACGTCCGGCCGGGCACCGGCAGCCTGGACGGCACGCTGGCGGTGACGGTCGCCGCCTACTGGACGGACGGGGCGCGGGTCTTCACCCGGCGCCCGAGCACCGAGACCGCGGTGATCTTCCGGCCCGGCGAGACCGAGCACGAACTGGTGCTGGAGCAGGCCGCGCCGCACCGACCGGCCGCCCTGTCGGTGCAGCTCGCGCACGCCCGCTGGCTGGGCGGCGCCGGGCAGCCGATCCACTACGGCTACTCGGGTGCCACCGAGGACGCGGGCGGCGAGGGGGAGTGGCTGGTGCGTTTCCCGGAGTGCGGCACCGGCCTGCTGCCGTACGCCGGTCAGGCCGAGGCAGGCTGACCCGGCGGGGAACCGGGGAGGGTCGGCCGGACGCCGCCCCCGGAGGGCCCCCTGGGCGCATCCCCGTCCCGTGGAAACGCCGCCGCCTCCCGGACCGGGCGGTCGGGGAGGCGGCGGCGTCGACGGTGGAGCGGGGCGAGCGCCTACTTGACGTCCGGCACCGCGGTGTCGTTCTTGAAGGCGTCGAAGACCTGCTTGGACTTGTTGGCGTCCCACAGCACCGCGGACTCGCCGGTCTTGGTCCGGAAGTCCGCGTTGCCGATCGGCACGGTGATCGTCTTGCCGCCGCCGCCGTTGACGTCCTTCATGGCGAGGAAGAGCGAGCCGAGGTCGGTCAGCCCGCAGTCGTCGTCCACGATCAGGGTGCCGAGCGCCGAGTCGACCAGCGGGTAGAAGGTGAACGGGTCGAGCAGGTTGCCCGGGGAGGCGGCCTGGTGGGCGAGGGCGCCGAGGAACTTCTGCTGGTTGCGCATCCGGCCGAGGTCCTGGTCGGCCATCTGGTGGCGCTGGCGGACGAAGGCCAGGGCCTGCTTGCCGGTGAGGGTCTGGTCGCCGGCCTGGAGGTCGAGCCCGGAGTCCTTGTCCTTGACGGGCTGGTCGATCTTCATCTCGACGCCGCCGATCGAGTCGACGATCCCGACGAAACCGGCGAAGCCGATCTCGGCGTAGTGGTCGATGCGGATGCCGGTGTTCTGCTCGACGGTCTGGACGAGCAGGCGTCCGCCGCCGGCGCCGAAGGCCGAGTTGATCTTCGCGGTGGTGCCCTTGACAGGCTTGCCGTTGCTGCCCGCGTGCTCGGGGATCGGCACCCAGGAGTCACGCGGGATGCTCATCAGGGTGTTCCCGTTGTCCCCGACGTGCAGGATCATCATCGAGTCGCTGCGCTTGCCCTCGTCGTGGCCGGTGTGCAGGTCGTCCTGCTCGCCCTCGGTGAGGCCCTGGCGGCTGTCCGAGCCGACGATCAGCCAGTTGGTGCCCTTGCCCGCGGCCGGGCGGCCCGGGTAGTCGGCGAGCACGTTCTCGTGGTTGAGCTTGGAGTCCGCCCAGAACCAGGTGGAGACGGCGGTCACCATGACGGCGATCAGCAGGCCGAAGACCGTCCACTTGACGATCCGGCGCCGCGGCCAGCGCGTGGCCTGCGCACCGGCCGGCCGGGCGCCGGCGGGGCCGGCCGGACCGCCGGGGCCACCAGGGCCGCCGGGACCGCCCGGACCACCCGGTCGCCCGGGGCCGGTCGGAGCGCCGGGGTGGCTTCCCGGAGCGCCGGGGTGGCCGGCCGGAGCACCGGGGTGGCTGCCCGCGGCGCCGGACCCCTGCTGCGGAACACCACCGAGCCGGGACGGCCCCGGCTGCCCCGCGGGCCGCGGCGCGGACGCCCCCGGCCCGCGCGGGTTCAGCGAGGCCGGAAGCGGCGGCTCGGCCGCCGCGCCGCCTCCGCCGTTGCCGCCGTACGGGTTCCCGCCGCCCCCCGGGCGGCCTTCCTGCCACGTGTTCATGCCGTTGAGGATGCCCGACCCCGGTCGGGCTGACTCCCCCCGGGGGGCCCACCGGGCCTCTTGTAGCAGTTTTGATGCACGTACCGGATCGTTCTGCCGTAACGTCCGGACACCCCGCGGTCCAGCGGCTGAAACGATTCTTGACCGGCTCGAACAGGCCGTGCTTGCATGCCAGGCATGGATCAGCCTGCACTCACGCGTCGGCGGCACGTCGACCTCCGGCGTGGTGCGGCCTGTTCGCTCTGTCGCGGCTGACGCGCACCCGTCGAGACCCGCACGTCCCCCGACGTGCCGCCCCGGCGCCGGGCCCCACCCCGGTGACCCCGCCGCAGCGCCTCCCCCCCGGCTGCGCAGCGCCGCCCCGCTTCCAGCCAGAGGTGAACCCATGGCCGTCGTCCTGTCCGTTTCCGGCTCCCCGTCCGCCACCTCCCGCACCACCCGCCTGCTGCGCCACGTCGACGCGCGGCTGGCGGACCGTGGCCACCACGTCGTCCCCTTCGAGGCCCGCAGCCTGCCCGCGCACGCGCTGCTGTCGGGCGACTTCGACCACCCCGAGATCGTCGCGGTCACCGAGCTGTTCGCCCGTGCCGACGGCGTGGTGATCGGCACCCCCGTCTACAAGGCCGCCTACTCCGGGCTGCTGAAGGCCCTGCTGGACGTGCTCCCGCAGTACGCGCTCGCGGACAAGGCCGTCCTGCCGCTGGCCACCGGCGGCTCGCCCGCGCACGTCCTCGCGGTGGACTACGCGCTGCGTCCGGTGCTCAGCTCGATGGGCGCCGGCCACATCACCCAGGGCTGGTTCGTGCTCGACCGCCACATCACCGCCGGGGAGGACGGCTCGACCCTGCTGGAGCGCGAGGCCCGGATCCTGCTGGAGCCGGTCGTCGAGGGCTTCGCCACGGCCCTGGAGCGACTGGCCGCACCGGCGCTGACCGGCTGCTGACCGGCCGGGCTGCCGTCGCCGCGGCCCGTACGGGGCGTCCCCGAGGCGGGCCGCGGCGACCCCTAGGGGGAGGCACGTCGTGCCCCGTAGAACCTTGGTTGAGGCGCTTCATTCCGTCGGATGACGAGCCGTCCGCCGTCCACTCCTAACGTGGTTCACACATCCCCACCCGCCGGGAAGCGGCCCGGAAACGTCGGGTCCGGCAGCCAGGTCCACCGGGAGGGTGGGGCTTACTCCCGGTCGAGGACTACGGCCTGCCCCATGTCGTGCGGCGGGCGGGCCCGTGAGGCTGGGGCCAACGGGTGAGCGCACCTTCCACGAGGAGACTCCAGTGACGACGGCAGCAGCAGCCGTGTACGACCCCCAGCTTCCCGGCGGAGCCTCCGCCGTCGCCGCATCGGCACGTCAGGTCACCAAGGCGTACGGCTCGGGCGAGACCAAGGTCACCGCGCTCGACGCGGTCGACGTCGACATCCAGCGCGGCCGGTTCACCGCGATCATGGGCCCCTCGGGCTCCGGCAAGTCCACCCTGATGCACTGCCTGGCCGGGCTCGACACGGTCAGCGGCGGACGGATCTGGATCGGCGACACCGAGATCACCGGCCTCAAGGACAAGCAGCTGACCAGACTGCGCCGCGACAAGATCGGCTTCATCTTCCAGGCGTTCAACCTCCTGCCGACCCTGAACGCGCTGGAGAACATCACGCTCCCGATGGACATCGCCGGCCGCCGGCCCGACCAGGCCTGGCTGGACCAGGTGGTGGAGACCGTCGGCCTGGCCGGCCGGCTCAAGCACCGCCCGACCCAGCTCTCCGGCGGCCAGCAGCAGCGCGTCGCGGTGGCCCGCGCGCTGGCCGCCCGCCCCGAGATCATCTTCGGTGACGAGCCCACCGGGAACCTGGACTCCCGGGCCGGCGCCGAGGTGCTGACCTTCCTGCGCCGCTCGGTGGACGAGCTGGGCCAGACCATGGTGATGGTCACCCACGACCCGGTCGC
Organism: Kitasatospora sp. NPDC085464; assembly: GCF_044541955.1. Lineage (NCBI taxonomy): Bacteria > Bacillati > Actinomycetota > Actinomycetes > Kitasatosporales > Streptomycetaceae > Kitasatospora > Kitasatospora sp. NPDC085464. The sequence continues at coordinate 35,590 of NZ_JBITTM010000067.1, read as the reverse complement.
CGCCGGCTACGCGGACCGCGTGCTCTTCCTCGCCGACGGCGTGATCGTCGACGAGATGCACGCGCCCACCGCCGACTCCGTCCTCGAACGCATGCGCCGTTTCGACGGCAAGCGCACCAGCTGAGCGGCGGGCCACACCACCATGCTGCTCAAGACCTCCCTGCGGAGCTTCTTCGCCCACAAGGGCCGGATGGCCCTCTCGCTCATCGCCGTCGTGCTGTCGGTGGCCTTCGTCTCCGGCACCCTCGTCTTCTCCGACACCGCCACCAGCACCTTCGACAGGCTCTTCGCCGCGACCGCCTCCGACGTGTCCGTCCAGCCGCCCAAGCCGGCCGAGGACGAGGAGCAGCAGGCCGCCGTCAAGCCGCCGACCGTCCCGGCCGCGCTCGCCGACCGGATCGCCGCGCTGCCGGGCGTGAAGAAGGCCGTCGGCCGGGTCATGGTCCAGAACGCGATCCTGGTCGACCCGGCCACCAACAAGCTGGTCGGCCCGACCAGCGGCGCGCCCACCATGCTCGGCAACTGGACCGAGACCCCGCGCAACCCCGTCACCATCACCTCCGGCCACGCGCCGCACGGCCCCGGCGAACTGGTGCTGGACGCGGACACCGCGAAGAAGGCCAAGCTCGGCCTCGGCGACAAGGTCCGGGTCGAGAACTCCGGCGGCAAGCACGACTTCACCATCGCCGGCATCGCCACTTTCACCACCACCAATCCGGGCGCGGCGCTGGGCTTCCTGGACACCCCGACCGCCCAGCAGGTGCTGATCGGCGAGCCGGCCTACACCTCGATCGACGCCTTCGGCGACGGCAGCCGCAGCAACGACCAGCTCAAGGCGGACGCGGCGGCCAGGATCGGCGGCGGCTACCAGGTCAAGACCGCGGCCGAACAGAAGGACGAGAACACCAAGCAGGTCGGCAGCGGCCTCGACTTCATGAAGTACGCGATGCTCGGCTTCGCCTTCGTCTCGGCGATCGTCGGCGGCTTCCTCATCATCAACACCTTCTCGATGCTGGTCGCCCAGCGGACCCGGGAGATCGGCCTGCTGCGCGCCATCGGCGGCAGCCGCTCTCAGGTCAACCGCTCGGTGCTGGTCGAGGCGCTGATCCTGGGCGTGCTCGGCTCGACCCTCGGGGTCGCGGCGGGCCTGGGCGTCGCGGTCGGCCTGATCAAGCTGATGAACGCGATCGGCATGGACCTCAAGGCGGCCGACCTGCAGATCGGGCCGGACGTCTTCGTCGCCGGCTACGCGCTCGGCATCGTGGTCACCCTGGTCGCCGCCTGGTTCCCGGCGCGCCGGGCGAGCCGGATCTCGCCGATGGCCGCCCTGCGCGACCACGGCACCCCGGCCGAGGGCCGCGCCAACCTGGTCCGTACGGTCGTCGGCCTGCTGCTGACGGCGGGCGGCGGCGCCCTGCTGGTGCTCGGCGCGCTGTCGGAGAAGGCGGCCACCGGCGGCCGGTACCTGGGCCTGGGCGTGCTGCTGACCCTGGTCGGCTCCGTGGTGCTCGGCCCGCTGCTGGCCTCGGCGATCGTCCGGGTGCTGGGTGCGGTGCTGCCGGCCGTGTTCGGCCCGTCCGGGAAGCTGGCCCAGCGCAACGCGATGCGCAACCCGCGCCGCACCGGCGCCACGGCCGCCGCACTGATGATCGGCCTGGCGCTGGTGATCGCCTCCTCGGTGTTCAGCTCCTCGGCGGTCACCTCGGCCAATGCGCAGATCGACAAGTCGGTGGGTGTGGACTACATCATCCAGGGCGGCCGCACCGAGGTCACCCCCGAGATGCTGGACATCGTGCGCCGGACCCCGGGCATCGACCACGTCACCACCCAGAAGTCCTTTATGTCGAAGGTCCGGCTGCCGGACGGCGGGCAGGCGAAGAGCGACCTGACCGCGGTGCCGTCCGCCTTCTTCGGCACCGACTTCCGGCCGACCGTCAGGACCGGTGCGGTGGACTCGATCGCCCGCGGCTCGCTCGGGATCGGCGAGGCCTTCGCCAAGGACCACAACCTGAAGGCCGGCGACCGGGTGACCGTCGACTACGGCAAGGGCCGCACCCAGGAGCTGCCGGTCGGCGCGGTCTTCGCCAAGGGCGAGCTGTTCGGCGACGGCTCCTTCGTGGCCATGGACACCATGGCCCGGGTGGTCCCGGCCGCCGAGCAGCCGCCGGTGTGGACCTTCTTCGCCAAGGCCGCCCCCGGCGCCGACGTCGCCAGGACGCTGGCCGCCCTGCAGGACGGGCTCAAGGAGTACCCGCAGCTGGTCGTCAAGGACCAGGCCGGCTACAAGGAGCTGGTGCAGTCCCAGGTGAACACCCTGCTGTACCTGATCTACGGGCTGGTCGCCCTCTCGATCACGGTCGCCGTGCTCGGTGTGGTCAACACCCTGGCGCTGTCGGTGGTCGAGCGGACCCGGGAGATCGGCCTGCTGCGGGCGATCGGGCTCTCCCGCCGCCAGCTGCGCCGGATGATCAGGCTGGAGTCCGTGGTGATCGCGGTGTTCGGCGCCGTCCTCGGCACCGGGCTGGGCCTCGCCTGGGGCGTCACCGTCCAGGGGGTCCTGCGGGACCAGGGCCTCGGGACGCTCTCCGTCCCGGCCGTCACGATCGCGATCACCCTGGTCTCCTCGGTGGTGATCGGTCTGGTCGCGGCCCTCGTCCCCGCCTTCCGGGCCGGACGGATGAACGTCCTCGCCGCCATCGCGACGGACTGATCCGGCGCCGGGGGGCGTCGGAGCAGGAGCGGGGACAGGGGCCGGGTGCGCGCAGCACCCGGCCCCTGCGGCATGCGGAGGCGGGCCGTCCCCCGGGCCGTCGGGAGCCTGTTGCGAGCGGTGCCCCTGACGCCGGTTCGGCCTCCGGACGGCTGAGATGATCGTCCGATGTTCCCCTCGGACGCTCCGCCGCTGCCCAGCGCCGCGCCCCTCACCGCCGCGGCCGCCGCCCGCTGGCGCGCCGCCCGTACGGCCTGGCGGCTGGACGGCCGCTGGCTCGCGCTGCTGCCGCTCGCGTTCGCCGTGCTGGCCACCGCCGTGGAGCCGAGTGCCGCCCGGTGCAACGCCGCGGGCGTCTGCCGGGACACCTGGGGTTCGGCCCTGGCCGGCTGGTCGGTCCTGGCCGAGGTGGTCCTGCTGGCGACCAGGATCCGGGCCCGGGCGCTCGTCCCGCCCGTCGTCCTGGCCCTGCTCTGGTACCTGCCGGACGGCTTGGTCACCCCGCTCGCCCGGTGGTCGGCGGTGCTGCTCCACGTGCTGCTCACCGCCGTCCTGCTGGGCGCCGAGGCCGGCCGCCGCCGCGCCCGCCAGCAGTTGGACGAGCTGATGGCGCCGCCCGTCCCCTTCCCGTGGACGGCCGCGGGCGCGCCCTCGCCCGTCCACCGCGACGGACCGTCCGTGCGGCGCCGGGTCCTCGGCGTCGTGCTGCTCGTCGTCGCCGCGGCCTTCCCGCTGTACGGGCTCTGGGCACAGGCCCGGACGGACGCCGCCGCCGAGCAGGCCGCCCGGGTGACCGGCACCGCGGGCACCGCCGACCGGGACGGCGTCCTGACCGTCCGCTTCCAGCCGCCCGACGGCGGACCCGAGCGCACCGCAGCCCTCGACGTCTGGTGGCAGCGGCGGCCGCAGCCCGGCGAGCCCGTCCCGCTGCTGGTGGACGGCGACTACGTGCGCGCCCTGGGCGACGACTACGACCTCTCCGGCCAGCTGAGCGCCGGCGGCCTGATCGCCCTGCCCGGCCTGGTGCTGCTCGGCTCCGCCGCCGTCGCCGCCGCCCGCCGCGACCGGCCGGCCTTCGAGGGCTCCGCCCCCGCGCTCGCCGTGCGGGTGCGCGCCGACGCCCGCGGCGACCTGCTGGTGCAACCGCTGGACGGGCCGCCGGACGGCCCCGGCCTCTGGCGGCTGGTCGAGCGCGACCGCTACCGCTGGGCCGGCGGCGGCGCGCCGGACGGGGAGGGTTCGGCCTGGGTGCCCGAGTACCTGCCGACCGGCGACGAGGACGCCGACTACCCCGACCCGCTGGCCCACCCCGACCCGGACGACCCGGACGGCTTCGACGACGACCCGGACGACGTCGACGCCCTGCTGGGCGAGGACGACGAGGAGTTCCACGACCGCGCGACCCCCGCCCAGGCCGCCGCCCGGTTGGCCCACGCCGGCCGCAGCGTGCCCGCCGTGCTGTACCGCGGCCCGGACGGAACCGACCACCAACTCCTCGTCCGGCCGGGCCTGTTGGACGGTGACCCGTACTGGGTGGCGGCGGTGGCCGACCCCGCCGCCCGGGCCCCGCGGTTCAGCCGGCTCACCGAGCGCTACCGCGGGCGCGAACTCGCCGTCGCCGCGCTGACCGCCGAGACCGTGGCCGCCGCCCCCGCGGCCGGACCGGACGCCGAGCCGGTGGCCGCCCGCCGCTGGGAGATGCCCGCGCCGCTGCGGGCGGCGGCCGGGCCGCTGGCCGCGCTGCTGGTCGCGGCCGCCGTGGTGCTGCTGGACGACGACGGCTGGTGGGAGAACCTGGTGCGGCCGCTCTGGATCGGCTCCCTGGCGATCCTCGCCTGCGCCCAGACGCTGTCCTGGCAGATCGTGGCCGACCGCAACGGCCTGCGGGTGGCCACCGCACTGCGCACCCGCAGCTTCCGGTGGGCGGAGATCAGCGCGGCGGCGGTGCACCGGAACCTGCTCACCATCCGGCTGTGCGGCGGGCGGGAGTTCTCCTTCGCCAGCCGTCCCGCGGTCTGGCTGGCCGGCCTCTTCGGCGACCGGTACGACCCGGAGGCGCTGGCCCGCACGGTGGCCACCGCCGCCCACCGGCCCGACCTGCGCCCGGACCGCGCGCTGCCGGACCGCCTCGGCGGCCCCCAGCACCTGGTGAACCGGATCGCGCTGGCCGGCTACGCGGTGTTCACCGTCGCCCACTACGCGCTCTGAAGCGGCACCGGCCGGCACCGGATCCGCACCGGACCGGCACCGCGCCACCCCGGCGGGGAACCGCTCCGACCAGGGAGTGCGGTGTTCTCGATCACAGTGCCGGTGCCGCGCCGCGAGGTGCGCGCGGCCGCCCGGACCGGGGCGAGACGGGGGCGCGTCCGCACCGGTACGGTGGGCCCCGATGAACACCAAGGCTGCTGAGGAGCTGCCGGCTGTCTCCGTGATCATGCCGGTGCTCAACGAGGAACGTCACCTGCGCACGGCCGTCCGGCGCATCCTGGACCAGGAGTACCCGGGGCCGATCGAGGTGGTGATCGCCCTCGGTCCGTCCGGCGACCGCACCGACGAGATCGCCGCCGAGCTGGTGGCCGAAGACCCGCGGGTGCGGACGGTCGCGAACCCCACCGGCCGGACGCCCGCCGGACTGAACGCCGCGATCCGGGGCTCCCGCCATCCGATAGTGGTGCGCGTGGACGGCCACGGCCTTCTCACCCCCGGCTACATCGCGACCGCCGTCCGGCTGCTGGGCGAGATGGACGCGGCGAACGTCGGCGGCATCATGCACGCCGAGGGCGAGACCGAGTGGGAGCACGCGGTCGCCGCCGCGATGACCTCCAAGCTCGGCGTCGGCAACGCCGCCTTCCACACCGGTGGCCTGGCCGGCCCGGCGGACACCGTCTACCTCGGCGTGTTCCGGCGCGAGGTGCTGGAGAAGCTCGGCGGCTACAACGAGGAGTTCATCCGCGCCCAGGACTGGGAGCTGAACTACCGGATCCGCCAGGACGGCGGCCTGATCTGGTTCACCCCGCAGCTCAAGGTGACGTACCGGCCCCGGCCCTCGGTGCGGGCGCTGTCCAAGCAGTACAAGGACTACGGCCGTTGGCGCCGGGTGGTCACGCGCTACCACCGCGGCTCGGTCAACCTGCGCTACCTCGCCCCGCCGGCCGCGCTGCTGGCGGTCACCCTCGGACTGGTGCTCGGCGCGGCCGTCCACCCGGCCTTCCTCGCGGTGCCCGGCGCCTACCTGCTGGGCATCGTCGGCGGTGCCGTGACCGAGGGCCGCGGCCTGTCCTTCAAGGCCAGGACGATGCTGCCGGTGGCCTTCGCGACCATGCACCTCAGCTGGGGCTTCGGCTTCCTCACCTCGCCGCGTTCGCTGGCGCGCCGGGTGATCGCCAGCGTGGGCCCGTCCGCGAAGGACGTGCTCTCCAAGACCGGCTGACCCCCCCCGCGAGGACCGGGCCGCTCCGCGAGAACGCCCCGGGCCCCCGGCCGTCGACCAACGGGCCGTCATCCGCTCCGGATGACGGCCCGGCAGCTTTCCCCGGCCCGCGGGGCGGACGGCCCCGTGCCGGTCCGCCCGCAGCGGCCTACTTGGCGCAGGCGTCGGTGTCGTCCGCCTGCACCCGCTGGAGGTCCTCGGGCGCCGCGGTCGGCGCCGCCGCCGGGCCGGCGGGCGCGGCAAGCACGTCCTTGCCCAGCACCAGCAGCAGTCCGGCCTTCGGGTCCGCCTTCGCAGCCGGCTTGACCGCGTCGCCCGGCAGCCCGAGGGCGGCGGCCAGGGCGCCGGCCGCGGCCTCCTGACCGGGCTGGTAGGACACCGTGGTGGTCTCGGCGACGGGGGCGTCACTGCCGACCGCGGCCTTGGCGAAGCCCTTCGCCTGGAGCTTGTCGACGGTCGGCCCGGACTGCCCGCGCTTCCCGCTGCCGTTGCGGACCGTCACCTGGACGGCCTTGGTGTCCACCGCCGGGGCGGTGGCGGCGGGCGTCGTGGGCGCGGCGCCGTCGGGCGCGGCCGGGGCGGCGGTCTCGGTGAGCGAGCGGTCGGCCGCGACCATCGCGAAGAGCTGTCCGGCGTCCGGCTGCTTGAAGATCACCCGGTCCTTGTCCTGGGGGTCCTCCAGGACCGGAACGGTGGCGAAGGTGATGTTCTTGGTGTCGACCTTGCTGATGTCCAGCGCGAGGTCCTTGAGCTTGTCCACGCTGCCGATGCCGGAGTCCACGGTCAGCGCCTTGGTGGCGGCGTCCGCGAGCTTGTAGAGCTTGGTCGGGCTGGTCAGGGTGTCGTCGCTCTTGATCTTGCGGATCATCGAGCTGATGAACTGCTGCTGCAGGGGGATCCGGCTGAGGTCGCCGCCGAAGCCGACCGCGTGCCGGGTGCGGACGAAGGCCAGCGCCTCCTCGCCCTGGACGACGTGCCGACCCTTGGTCATCTTCAGGTGGGAGCCGGAGTCGTTGATGTCCTTGGCCGCGCAGACCTCGACCCCGCCGACGGCGGTGGAGAGGGTCTTCACCGCCTCGAAGTTGACCTGCACGAAGTGGTCGACCCGGATCCCGGTGTTCTTCTCGACGGTCTTCCAGGTGCAGCCCGCGTCCCGCCCGCCCTGGCCGAGGCTGTTGTTGAACTCGTTCCGCTGCGAGCCCGGGACCTTCTTGCCCTGGGCGTTCTGGCAGTCCGGGATCGGCACCATCAGGTCGCGCGGGAGGCTGATCACCGTCGCGTTGGAGCGGTCCTTGGAGATGTGGAACAGCAGCGTGGTGTCGGCGTGTCCGACGCTGCCCTCGTCGCCGTACGCGCGTCCGAGGCCCTCCCGGCTGTCGGTGCCGATCACCAGGATGTTCAGCGCCTCCCCGGCGGCCTTGGGGCGCTCGGCCTCGTCGCCCAGCTGGACCTTGACCGAGGTCAGGTTGCTGTTGAAGTGCCGGTACAGGTAGTACGCCCCGCCGCAGCCCGCGACCATCACCAGGGCCCCGGCGCCGGCGGTCCACTTGAGCGCCCGGCGGCGGCGCTGCCGCTTGGCGAGGGCGGCCGCCCGTCGCCGGCTGTCCCGACGGCTCTCACCGGCCGGTGCCTCGGGCGCCTCGGCTGCCCGGCGGCGGCGCTGCCGGGGGACACCGGGCGCCGGGTCCACCCGGTACCGGCCGGTTTCCGGTTGCTCCTCGTGCACGGGGTTCCCTACGTTCGACCGGTCACGGCTCCGGCCCGCCCGTACTGACGGGCCGATCCGGACACAGTAGACGAGCCGAATGGGGGAATCGTTCCTGGTGTGATCTGCATCATGGTTGAACAAAGCGGAGGTAAATTACGTTCACCTGTCCGCATTTGGCGGTCACACCGGCGCCGACCTGCGGCGTGGCGGAGTCCGGCCGTACCCGGCCCCGCGCGGCCCGCTCAGTGCTGTGCGCAGGCGTCCACGTCGGCGGTGCGTCCCTCGAAGGTGGGCGAGGCGCCCGCCGAGGGTGACGCGGTGGCCGTGGCTGCCGCCGTGGTCGTCGCTCCGGCCGCCTCGCCGGAGTCCGCGCCCGGGCTCGCGTTCGCTCCGGTGGTCCGCGCCGCACTCGGCCCCGAACCCGCCCCGGTACTCGACCCCGAGCCGGCCCCGGCGCCCGCCCTCGTGCCCGCTCCCGACGACGGCGCCGACCCGGGCGGCCGGACGGTGACGGGCCGGTCGTCGCGCAGCGCCGTGAACAGCTGGCCGGTCTGCGGCTGCACGAACTCGTCCCGGTCCGAGTCGTAGCGGTAGGGGCGGCGCGGCGCGGTCAGGAAGACCACGTTCGCCGACGGGATGCCGCGCAGGTCCTGGGTGAGGTCGTACAGCGCCCCGAGCGAGGACAGCCCGCCGTCCGCCCGGACCGAGGAGGTCGCCGCGTCCAGCACCGGCCACAGCCGGGTCGGGTTCAGCAGCACCCCCTGGGACTCCACCTTGCGGATCAGCGCGGCCAGGAACTGCTGCTGACGGCCCATCCGCTGGGTGTCGCTGCCGTCCCCCAGGCTCTCCCGGGCCCGGACGTAGCCGAGCGCCTGCTCGCCGTGCAGGGTCTGCCGGCCGGCGGGCAGGTCGAGCTTGGCGTCCTTGTCGTGGATCGGCTGCGGCACGCAGACCTCGACGCCGCCGATCGCGTTCACGATCGTCTTGAAGCCGCTGAAGTCGAGGATCACGTAGTGGTCGATCCGGATCCCGCTCAGCTGCTCGACGGTGCGGATCGAGCAGGCCGGGCCGCCCGTCTCGAAGGCCCGGTTGAACTGCATCAGCACGGGCTTGCTGCGGGTGCCGTCCGGCTGCTCGCAGGCGGGGACGGAGACCATGACGTCGCGCGGGACGGAGACCGCCGTCGCGTGCTTCCGGTCGGCGGCCAGGTGCAGCAGGATCGTGGTGTCCGAGCGCTCGGTGCCGGCCTGGCCGCCGTAGGAGCCGTTCGAGCCGGAGCGGTCGTCGCTGCCGATCAGCAGGATGTTCTCGGCGCCCCGCGCGCCGACGGTGCGGCTCGGCCGTTCGGCCTCCAGCTTGGCGAGCAGCCGGTCGGTGGTCGAGTCGGTCCGGATGTTGCCGTCCAGCTTGCGGTAGGCGATCCAGAGCAGCACCCCACTGGCGACCAGCAGGAACGCGACGACGCCGGCGGTGATCATCAGCCACCGCCGGCGCCTGCGCGGGCGTCCGGTCCCGTTCGGGGGAGCGTCCTCGGGGAACGCGTCCGTCGGGGGAGTGTCGGTCGGGGGGTGCTCGGTGTCGTCCTCGGCCATGGCAGGCATCCCTACCCGCCCGGCCGGGGCCCGTGGGTCACCCGAGGCGCAGTGTCACCCGTTCGGATTCGATCCGCTTCTCCCACTGCTCGGCGCCCAGTGCCTGGGAGTTGCGGCACAGCACCACCGAGGCGCCGGCCGCCAGCGGCGCCAGCAGGCCGGCCTCCAGGCCCGCCCAGTCGTCGTACGAGAGCGTGGAGAGGACCCGGTCGCCGGGCTTCAGGCCGAGGCGGACCGCCCCCTCCCGGGCCAGCGCGACGGTCTGCTCGCCCGTCAGCTTCAGCGGCAGCCCGTCGACCTCCGTCTCCAGGGCCTGGCCGTCCGGGGCGACGGGGGAGTACGGCGCGAAGCGGTCGCCCTGGCCGGGCACCTCGGCGGCGTAGTCGAGGAAGCCGTCCGGGCGCTGCGGGAAGCGTCCGCCGAGCGGGCGCAGGGCGAGCGCCACCCGCTCGCCCTCGCAGGCATGGGCGGCCTCCAGGCCGTCCGGGCCGCTGACCACCAGGTCCGCGGTGGCCGGGGCGCCGCCCGGCACCGCCGCCACGCCGACCGACCAGCAGGCGAGCAGCCAGACGGCGCTCTGCCAGTGGGCGGGCAGCAACAGTGCCGCCCGGTCGCCCGGGCCGGCGTTCAACTCGTCCTGCAGGAGGTTGGCCGTCTTGGCCACCCAGTTGTCGAAGGTCCGGGCGGACAGCTCCACCCGTTCGCCGGTGGCGTCGTCGTAGAAGGTGACCAGCGGGGCCGCGGGATCGACGGAAGGGGTGCCGCCGCGCAGGAATGCGTGCAGCAGCTCGACGGGGGTGCGGGCATCGGCAGCGAAAGGCGCAGTCATGGTGCGCCCCAGCCTACGGCCTTCGAGTGGGAGGTCGGGAGGGGTGGCGGGCGGCACGCGCGAGCGGCGTACGCTGACGTGGCGACAGTGGCGAATTGTCGTCAATATCCGTTTCATGCGTATCTCACTTCTCGCCGGCGCGGCCACGAGCTGCGTCGCCGTCCTGCTGCTCCAGTCGACCGCCGTCTCCACCGCCGTCTCCACCGCCGTCGCCGACCCGGCACCCGCCGAACAGACCTCCGCCGGCGGCGGAACCGTGACGAGCATGTCGCTGACCGCCGCCGAACACACCGTCACCCAACGCGCCACCAAGCCCTTCTCGCTCATCGGGGTGAGCTGGGACGACCCCCGGCAGTCCCTCGCGGGCACCTCGATCCGGGTCCGCACCCACCGCGTCTCCACCGGCGCCTGGACCGCCTGGCGTCCGCTCGCCGTCGAGAACGAGGACGCCCCCGACGAACGGGACGGCCGCTCCGGCATCCGCGGCTCCACGGCACCGCTGTGGACCGGCCCCAGCGACGGCGTGGCCGTCGAGGTCACCCCCGGACCGAAGGGGCTGCCCGCCGGGCTCCGCGTCGAACTGGTCGACCCGGGCAGGGGCGCCGCCTCCGCGTCCGCCGTGCGCGTCCTCCCGGCCGAGACCGCGGCCGCCCGGACACCACAGGACCACGAGGCGCCGCGGCCGGGCATCGTCACCCGGGCGGGCTGGGGGGCCGACGAGTCGCTGCGCGAGACGGGCTTCGTCTACACCGGGACGGTCAAGGCGGTCTTCGTCCACCACACCGACACCGCCACCGACTACGCGTGCAGCGACGCACCGCAGATGATCCGCGCGATCTACCAGTACCACGTGCAGAGCAACGGGTGGCGGGACATCGGTTACAACTTCCTGGTCGACCGCTGCGGCACCATCTACGAGGGCCGCGCCGGCGGCGTCTCGCAGCCCGTCCTCGGCGCGCACACCCTCGGCTTCAACAGCGACTCGGCCGGCGTCGCCGCGCTGGGCACCTTCACCACGGAGGGCCCGCCGCAGGAGATCGTGGACGGCATCAGCAAGATCGCGGCCTGGAAGCTCGGCCTGACCGGCCAGGACGCGGCCGGCCACACCAACCTGACCTCCGGCTCCTCGCAGAGCCGCTACCCCAAGGGCACGGTCGTCTCCTTCGACACCGTCTCCGGACACCGGGACGCCTTCGCCACCGAGTGCCCCGGCGACGGCCTCTACGCCCGGCTCGACGACATCCGCTCCTGGGCCGCGCACCTCCAGGGCCGCTGAGCCCCCGTCGGCACCCCCTCGGTCGGACCGGACGCCGCTACCCCGGCTCCGGTCCCGGCCCGACCAGCGCCCGCAGCTCCTCCGTCAGCCCCGCGGTCAGATCCGGCCGGAGGTCGAACCGCGCCGGGGTGTTCTGCAGCAGCGCGATCCGCCACCCCGCCCCCGCGTTCACCGCGATCACCGTCTGCACCGCGTTCAGCCCGGGGTCCAGCTCCCCGGCGTCGTCCGGCACCATCCCGGCGGCGGCCTCCAGGTGCGCCACCCCCGGCGCCAGCGCCCGCACCCGCCGCACGGTGGCCACGTACCGGGGCGTCGCGTGGTCCGCGAAGATCCGCCCCAGCTCGGCGGCGATCACCGACCGGCCCCGGTGCCCGCTCCCGTCGAAGCCGATCACCTGCCCGTCCACCGCGAACGGCCCGGCGAAGGCCGCGCCGTCCCGGCGGTTCCACCCCTCCAGCATCCGGCGGTACAGCCCCCGCACCGCGATCTCGTCCCCGGAGGGCAGTTCCGGCAGCCGCGTATCGTTCATGTACCCATGGTCGACGACGGCGGCGCAGGAGGCGACGGCAGTGACGGGCGGGACGGACGGCACCGGCGGCGGCTCGGCGCGGCGCTGGCGGCCGGGCTTCCCGCTGGACACGGCCCGGACCCTGCTGCCGCTGCGCCGCGGTCCCGCCGACCCGTCGTACCGGACCGCCGGGGACGGTGCGGTGTGGCGCGCCTCCCGCACCCCGGCGGGCGTCGGCACCCTGCGGGTGCTGCCGCACCCCGCCGCGGGCGAGATCGAGGCGACCGCCTGGGGCCCCGGCGCGGACTGGCTGCTCGACCGGCTGCCCGCGCTGCTGGGCGCGGAGGACACGCCGGAGGCGCTGGTGCTGCCGCCCGGTCCGCTGCGTGACGCCCAGCGTCGTACGGCCGGGGTGCGGCTGACCCGGACCGGCCTGGTGCTGGAGTCCCTCGTCCCGGCGATCCTGGAGCAGAAGGTCACCACCGACGAGGCCTACCGCGCCTGGCGCACCCTGCTGCGGGACTTCGGCACCCCGGCGCCGGGCCCGGCCGAGGGGATGCGGGTGGCGCCGTCGGCCCGGGAGTGGGCGATGGTGCCGAGCTGGGAGTGGCACCGGGCGGGCGTGGACCCGAAGCGGTCCGCGACCGTCATGCGGGCCGTCCGGCTGGCGCCGCGGCTGGAGGAGGCCTCCGCGATGGGCCACGAGGAGGCGTTCGCCCGCCTCACCGCCGTCCCGGGCATCGGCGTCTGGACGGCGGCCGAGACCCTGCAGCGCAGCAACGGGGACCCGGACGCGGTCTCGGTCGGCGACTTCCACCTGCCCAACCTGGTCGGCTGGGCCCTGGCCGGCCGCCCCCGCAGCGACGACGACCAGATGCTCGCCCTCCTGGAGCCCTACCGCCCGCACCGCCACCGCGTCTGCCGCCTCCTGCTGGCCACCGGCACGCGGGCCCCCCGCTACGGCCCCCGCCTCACCCCCAACGACCACCGCCACCGCTGACGCCAAGCGCACACCCGGTGTACGCACCCGTGTGTACGCTTGAGCCATGACTGACGCCATGAGCATCCGGGAACTGCGCGCGCACCTCGCCGAGGTGGTCACTCAGGCCGAGGCCGGCGAGATCACCGTGATCACTCGCAAGGGTGAGCGAGTGGGAGCGATCGTGCCGATCGAGATTCTCGACGCCATAGAGGAGGCGGAGGACGAGATCCTTGCCCGTGAGGCGGAGAAGCACCGGAACGAACCCACCGTGAGCATGGCCGAACTCCTGGCGGACCTCTTCTCGGACCCGCCGGGGGCCGTCGGGAGCGCCGCGTGAAGTACGCGTTCCGGTTCACCGCGCACGCCCGGAGGCAGCTGCGCGGCATCGGACAGGTCGATGCCATGCAGATTCTTGCCGCGCTCACCCGGCTCGGCGACGACCCGTATGCCGACGGCCCGGACGTCAAGAAGCTGACGGGCCACGCGGGGCTCTACCGCCTCCGCGTGGGCGCCTACCGCGTGGCGTACGAGATCCATGACGACGTGCTGGTGATCCTCGTCGTGAAGGTGGGCAACCGTCGCGAGATCTATCGCGGCCTCTGACCTCCTTACCGCACCTCGACGAAGGCGTCGGCGCTGCGCTCCGGGCGCAGGCGCGGGGGCTCGGCGGGGCGGCCGACGGCGACGGCGCCCATCGGGTCCCAGCCGGCCGGCAGGTCCAGGGCGCTGCGGACGGTGTCGCGGCAGAACATGGTGGACGACACCCAGGCGGAGCCGTAGCCCTCGCCGGTGAGGGCGACCAGCAGGTTCTGCACGGCGGCGCCGGCGGCGACGGTGAACATCTCCCGTTCGGCGGCGGCGCGCCGGGCGTCGGGGTAGTCGTGCGAGCCCTCCATCACCAGGCAGGGCACCACCAGGTACGGCGCGTCGCGCAGGACGTCGCCGCGCGCGGTGCGGCGGGCGATCCTGGCGTCGTCCCAGCCGTCGAGTTCGCGCAGGTCGCGCTGCCAGGCGGCGAGCATCGCGTCGAGCAGCCGGGTGCGGGTGTCGGGCGACTCCAGCAGCACGAACCGCCAGGGCGTGGTGTGGTGCGGGGCGGGCGCGGTGACGGCGGCCGCGACGGCGCGGCGGACGGCGGCCGGGTCGACGGGTTCGGCGGTGAAGGAGCGGACGGTGCGCCGCAGGGTGACGGCCTGCCGCAGCGCCTCGGAGGTGCCGAGCCGGAACATGTCGTCCGTGGAGGGCCGGACGAGCGGCCGGACGCCGTCGCCGTCCTCGGCGGTGACCAGGTGCCCGAGTCCGCGGACGACCGCCACGGGGACTCCGGTGGCCTTCCCCTTCACCAGGTCGGCGGCGGCGGCGAGCTCGTCGGCCGTCGCGGTGACGGTCATCTCCAGCTCGTTGCCGTGGCTGTCGGTGCGCCCGCGGTGGTCCTCCAGCACGCAGAGCCCGGCGGCGCCGATCGCCACGTCGGTGAGCCCGTTGCGCCAGGGCCGCCCGAAGGTGTCGGTGACGAGGACGGCGAGTCGGCGGCCGGTGAGCTGCTGCAGCCGGGCCCGCAGCGCGCGGGCCGAGGCGTCCGGGTCCTCGGGCAGCAGCAGGACGGTGCCGGGGGCGGTGTTGGAGGCGTCCACCCCGGCGGCGGCCATGACGAAGCCGTTGCGGTTCTCGACGATCCGGATCGGTCCGCGCCGGGCCACCAGCCGGACGGTCTCGGCGTCGATCGCGGCCTCGCGGTCGGCGTCGTGCAGCAGCCGGCCCTCGGCCTTGCTGACGATCTTCGAGGTGACCAGCAGGATGTCGCCGTCGAGGTACGTGCCGGCCTTGGCGATGAGCGCGGCCAGGTCGGCGCCGGCGTCGACCTCCGGGATCCCCTCGATCCCCAGGATCCGCAGCGGCTCGGTCACTTGCGGACCTGCTCCGCCAGCGCCAGCGCCGCCCGCGCCATCTCGGCGGTGGCCTCGACGTCGGTCATCAGCAGCGGGACGGCCCGGCAGGCGATCCCGGCGCCCTCGACCGCGGCCACCGACGCCTCGTCGGCGGTGTCGACCAGCCAGCCGTCGATGAGGGCGGAGCCGTAGTTCAGTGCGACCGCCTCGGCCGTGGCCTCGACGCCGACGGCGGCGAGCACCTTGTCGGCCATGCCCCGCACCGGCGCCCCGCCGATGATCGGCGAGAGCCCGACGACGGGTGCCGCGGCGGCGGCGACGGCCTCCCGGATGCCGGGGACGGCGAGGATGGTGCCGATCGAGACGACCGGGTTGGACGGCGGGAAGAGGATGACGTCGGCCTCGGCGAGCGCCTCCAGCACGCCGGGCGCGGGCTTGGCGGTGTCCGCGCCGACGGGGATGATCGCCTCGGCGTCCACGGCGGCGTGCAGCTTGACCCAGTACTCCTGGAAGTGGACCGCCCGGGTGCCCTGCTCGTCGGTGATCCGCACGTGGGTCTCGACCCGGTCGTCGCTCATCGGCAGCAGCCGCACGCCGGGCTTCCAACGGACGCACAGCGCCTCGGTCACCTGGCTGAGGCTGTACCCGGCGGTGAGCATCTGGCTGCGGACGAGGTGGGTGGCGAAGTCGCGGTCGCCGAGCCCGAACCACTCGGGGCCGACGCCGTACTCCTTCATCTCGGCCTTGATCGACCAGGTCTCGTCGGTCCGGCCCCAGCCCTGTTCCTCGTGGATGCCGCCGCCGAGGGTGTACATCACGGTGTCGAGGTCGGGGCAGACCTTGAGGCCGTAGAGGTGGATGTCGTCGCCGGTGTTGCCGATGACGGTGATCTCGTCCTGCGGTCCGACCGCCGCGAGGAGTCCGCGCAGGAAGCGCGCTCCGCCGATTCCGCCTGCCAGTGCCACGATGCGCATGGGGTCATCCTGCCACGGTCCGACCGTCCGTCAGCCGTGCGCTCGGTGCGTTCCGGCCTGCGCCTGGTGCTCGGCGTGCTGCTCGGGGACGGCGTGGGCGCCGTACTGGTTCATCTCGCTGAGGCCCGGCGTGTAGAGGTGGATCGAGACGGCGGGTTCGAGCGCGCCGTTGACCACCTCGTGCAGGTAGCCGGACGAGAACACCCTCTGCCCGCCGGGCTTCAGGGTGCGGGCGCCCTCCCCGGCGTGCGTGAGGGAGCGTTCGATGAGCTCGCCCCGGACGACGGTCATCACGCCGGAGGAGTCGCCGTGGTCGTGGAAGCCGCTGCTCTGGCCGGGCAGCCAGCTGAGCAGCCAGACCTCGTAGCCGGGGCCGGTCTCCAGCCGGGCGTACCAGCGGGTCAGCGCGTCGTAGCGGACCAGCGGCTCCCAGCGGGCGCGGTCGGCGGCGATCTCGCGGACCAGCCGGGCGTACTCGGCGACGGTGGTGGGGTGGGCCGGCAGGTCGGTGCGGGCCAGGTGCGGGAAGGCGAGCGGGTCGCCGGCGATGGAGACGTCGCTCAGGCCGTCGTGCCAACGGCCGGTACGGGCGGTGGGGGCGGTACGCGCGAGGCCCAGGCGGGCGAGCTTGTTGCGGTCGCGGTTCCGCTTGCGGATGCGGATCATGCGCACGGGAGTCGTCCTCGGAGGAGTCGGCTGGTTCGTCGGGATCAGCCGGATCCGGGATGTCCTGGGGCGGGATTCGCGGGCGGCCTCTGTGCTTCCTGGGGGCGGCGCGCGGTGGGACGCGGGCGCCTAGATACAGCAGGAACAGAGGCGACAACAAGAGTTCACGGCACGGCGAAGCGTGGAACCGCTCCGGGGGCTGGCGAACTCTGACATAGGAGCAAGGACACCGCATCCACGCGGGCGGTGTCAAACCGAATCGTGCGGCATTCGAGTGGGTTCGGCCCGGATCTTTCCCTGATGGGGTGATTCATCACTCTCTATGTTTCGATGGGAAGATCGCCGGGAAGGCAGGCCGATGACCGGCCTGTGGCGGTGACGGAGCGTCACCTGGCGAATGGTTGCGGACGGTTCGGCGCTGTTCAGGGCCTTGAAGCAGAAGGTCCGTTGTGTCCGGATATGTACACTATTCGTAACGGCTTGGTGCCGGGGAGTGAATCCTGGCCCCAATACCAGAGCTCGGCTTGACTGGGCCAGAGTGACGCAACTGTAATTTCACTCGTGTCGTCAGCCGCACGAGGCAACGGCAACCACGGGGACGCCAAGTAGGGGCAGAGGAGGCGCGCCACATGAGCGAGCTCTTTGAGCTGTTGATCGGGGACGGCATCGCGGAGGACGAGGAGGAACTCGGTTGGCAGGAGCGCGCGTTGTGCGCCCAGACCGACCCCGAGTCCTTCTTCCCCGAGAAGGGCGGCTCGACCCGCGAGGCCAAGAAGGTCTGCCTCGCCTGCGAGGTCCGCTCGGAGTGCCTGGAGTACGCCCTCGCCAATGACGAGCGCTTCGGCATCTGGGGCGGCCTGTCCGAGCGCGAGCGCCGTCGGCTCAAGAAGAGCGCGGTCTGAGGGGGCGGGCCCCCGCCGCCGCTGATCCTTCGACAGCGGCGGACGACCGCACGGCTGTACGGGCGCCTCACCGTGGTGGTGGGGCGCTTTCGTGTTCCCGGCCCCCTTCCCGCAGGCTCCGTCCCGGTCCCCGTCGCCCCTCCTCCACGGTCTCCCCGGCGGTCGCCTTCACCGTCCCCGCACCGGCACCCCGCACGAACCGTCCACCGGGAGCCGTTAGTGTGGTGCGCCATCCGGTTGCCGTTCACCGGCTGTGTCCACCGAGAACTGGGGCCCGCGCACTCGATGACCGTCTACAGCCACCAGAGCGGCCTCACCGCTTCCAGGCCGCCCGCCTATCCGCGCCACCTGGTCACCGCGGTGATCGTCTCGCACGACGGCGCCCGCTGGCTCCCGCAGGCACTGGCCGGCCTGCTCGGGCAGGACCGCCAGGTCCAGCGCGTCCTCGCGGTCGACACCGGCTCCACCGACGACTCCCCGCGGCTGCTCGCCGACACCCTCGCCGACTGGCTCCCCGAGAGCGGCCCGATCGTCCTCGGCCGCCGGGCCGGTTTCGGCACCGCCGTCGCCGAGGCCGTCTTCAACAGCCCGCCGCTGCGCCCCGAGGACCTGCCCTACCGGCTCGACCCCTCCGGCTACGACCCGGTCACCGGCGGCTGGGACGACTTCGGCGACCCGCTCGCCCAGGAGGACGACCTCGGCCGCGGCGGCCCGCGCGAGACCCAGCCGATCGAGTGGCTCTGGCTGCTGCACGACGACTGCGAGCCGCAGACCGACGCGCTGCGCCGCCTGCTCCAGGTCGCCGACTCCACCCCCAGCGCCGCCGTCGTCGGCCCCAAGCTGCGCAGCTGGTACGACCGCCGCCAGCTGCTCGAAGTCGGCGTGACGATCGCCCGCTCCGGGCGGCGCTGGACCGGCCTCGACCGTCGCGAGCAGGACCAGGGCCAGCACGACCAGGTCCGTCCGGTGCTCGCCGTCTCCAGCGCCGGCATGCTGGTGCGCCGGGACGTCTTCGAGGAGCTCGGCGGCTTCGACAAGGCCCTCCCGCTGATGCGGGACGACACCGACTTCTGCTGGCGGGTCAACGCCGCCGGCCACCGCGTCGTGATCGCCCCCGACGCCGTGCTGCGGCACGCCGAGGCCGCCGGCCGCGAGCGCCGCGCCATCGACTGCGCCTCCTCCCACCCGCACCGGGTGGACAAGGCCGGCGCCGTCTACACCCTGCTCGCCAACTGCCGGGGCGCACTGTTCCCCTACGTCCTGCTGCGGCTGGTGCTCGGCACCCTGCTGCGGGCCGTCACCAACCTGCTCGGCAAGGACCCGCGCCAGGCGGTCGACGAACTGGCCGGCCTCGGCCACGAACTCGTCCGCTTCCCAAGGCTGTTGGCCGCGCGCAAACGCCGCTCCCGGACCAGGGCGGCGGACGCCCTGGACGACCGCACACTCTTCCCCGCGCCGGGCGCCACCACCCGGCTGGCCGTCGAGGGGGTCATCAGCTCCCTCGGGATAGGCGGCAGCGACGACACCGGCAGCCGGCACGGCTCGGTCGAGGCCGGCGGCGACGACGACTCCGAGGACCTGGTCGTCGAGCAGTTCGCGCTGGTCAAGAAGCTCGCCCGGCGCCCGGCGCCGGTGCTGTTCGCGGCCCTGCTGGTGTTCGCCCTGGTCGCCTGCCGCGGCCTGCTCGGCAGCGGAGAGCTGTTCGGCGGCGCCCTGCTGCCCGCCTCCGACGGCGCGGGCGGCCTCTGGTCGATGTACGCGGACGCCTGGCACCCGGTCGGCACCGGCTCCACCGCCGCCGCTCCGCCGTACCTCGGCGTGCTCGCGGTGTTCTCCTGGCTGCTGTTCGGCCACGCCGACCTCGCGCTCACCGTGCTCGTCGTGCTCACCGTCCCGCTGTCCGCGGTCAGCGCCTACCTGGTGTCCCGCCCGCTGCTGGACTCCAAGCTGGTCCGCGCCTGGGCCAGCGCCACCTACGCGCTGCTGCCCGCCGCGACCGGCGCACTCGCCCAGGGCCGGATCGGCACCGCCGTCCTCGCCGTACTGCTGCCGCCGCTGGCCCGCGCCGCCGCGATCGCGGCCGGCCTCGGAATCCGGGACGAGAGCGCCGCCAAGGGCGCCCGCCCGGGCTGGCGGCCGGTCTGGATGGCCGTCCTGCTGCTCACCCTGGCCACCGCCTTCGTCCCGCTGACCTGGGCGCTCGCCGTCCCGCTCTGCCTGGCGATGCTCGTCGCCGCGGTGCTGCGCGGCGGGGCCTTCGGCTCCGGCGGTACGGCGCTGCGGCTGCTCGGCCTGCGCGTCCTGGTGATCCTCGCCGTCCCGGTCGGCGTGCTGGCCCCGTGGTCGCTCAAGGTGCTGTCGCACCCGCAGTCGCTGCTGCTGGAGGCCGGGCTGCCCGGCCTGCACGGCACCGGCGCGAGCGCGGCCGGCCTGCTGCTGGTCAACCCGGGCGGCGCCGGCGTGCCCCCGATCTGGCTGTCGGCGGGTGTCGTCCTCGCCGCGCTCGCCGCGCTGCTGCGCGCCGACCGCCGCCGCGCGGTGCTCGCCGCCTGGGGCGCGGCCGGCGCCGGCCTGGTCTTCGCGGTCGTGGTGGCGGGCACCTCCGTCACCCCGGCCTCCGGCGGCCCGGCGGTGCCCGCCTGGGCCGGCCCGGCAACCCTGGTCGCCGGGATCGCCCTGCTGGCCGCGGCCGCGATCGGCGCCGACGGCGCCAACGCCCGCGTCGCCGGGATCGCCTTCGGCTGGCGCCAGCCGGTGGCCGCCCTGGTGGTGGCCGCGGCCGTGCTGGCCCCGCTGGGCACCGGCCTGTGGTGGGCGCTGACCGGCGCCGGCAAGCCGCTGAACCGCGCCGCGGTCGGCCAGGTGCCCGCCTTCATCGCGGAGGAGGCCGGCACCACCGACCGGTCCCGCACGCTCGTCGTCACCGGCGAGAAGGGCGGCGGCGCCGTCCGCTACACCGTGCTGCGCGGCGCCGGCCTGACGCTCGGCCAGGCCGAGTCCACCGTCGACCCGGCGACCGGCACCCAGGACGGCCTGAACCGGATGGTCGGCAGCCTGCTGGCCGGCTCCGGCGCCGACCAGGCCGGCGCCCTGGCCGGCTACGGCATCGCCTACGTGCTGGTCGAGCAGCCGGTGATCGACGCCTTCAAGGACGTCCTGGACGCCACGCCCGGCCTGGTCAAGGCCAACCAGGACAACGGGACCGCGCTCTGGCAGGTCAACGGCGCCCCCGCGGTCCGCGCCGTGATCACCGCCCCGGGCGCCACCCCGGTGGTCGTCCCCGCCGGGACCCGCGACCTCGCGGCCACCGTCCCGGCCGGCCCGGACGGCCGGGTGCTGCGCCTCGCCGAGTCCGCCGCACCCGAGTGGAAGGCCACCCTGGACGGCACCGCGCTGGAGTCCACCACGGTCGACGGCTGGGCACAGGGCTTCAGGCTCCCGGCCGGCGGCGGCAAGCTCACCGTCACCCGGGAGGGCAGCCTCGCCCACACCGGCTGGATCTGGGCCCAGGTGCTGCTCGGTCTGACCATCCTGGTGCTGGCCCTGCCCGGGCGCCGCAACCACAACGACGACGACCTGCCCGAGGAGGTGGTGGCCGCCGCCGCGCTGGCCGCCGCCGCCCAGGCGCAGGCCCCCGCCCCCGGCAGCCGCCGGGCCCGCCGGATGGCCGAGCGGGGCGAGGGCGGCGAACCCGGCGCCGACGACACCGGGGTGTACGAGGGCCGGCCGGGGGCGATCCCGGCGCAGCCGGCCGCCGAACCGGTGACCGAGGCGGTCCAGGCGGCCGCCGCCGTCCAGGAGGCCGAGCCGTACACCGACCCGTACCAGACGTACCAGCAGGCCGACCCGTACAGCTACGACCAGTACGCGGCCCAGCCGCCGGTGGCCGCGCCGTACGGCGGCCAGGGCTACGAGACCCAGGGGTACGACGGCCAGGGCTACGACGGCCACGGGCAGCAGGCCTACCCCCAGCAGGGCTACGAGCAGCCGTACGGGTCGGAGCAGCAGTACGGCTACGACGCGTACGGGCAGCCGGACCACCGGCAGCCCTGGCAGCCGGGGCAGCCGCCGGCCGAGCAGCCCTACTACGACCCGAACGACCCCAACGGCACCGGCCGGTACCCGCACCAGCCCGGATCGGGGAGCTGACCCGCGATGAAGAAGCCCGCATTCAGGAAGAAGTCCGGCGCCGACGAGGCCCCCGAGCCCGTCGGGACGGCCGTCGCGCCGGAGCCGGCCGCGTCCGCCCCGGCCGCCGGGCCCGGCCGGTTCGCCGGGAAGGCCGGCGGGACGAGGACCACCCCGTCCCTGCTCGCCGCGGCCGTGGTGCTCGCGGCGGTGTTCGGCATCGCCCAGGTGCGCCCGCCGGCCGCTCCCCCGGCCGAGGCGGCCGGGGGAGCGGCCGCGACCACCGCGCAGGTCGAGCGGACGGGGGCGGTCTGTCCGCAGCCGCTGCAGGGCCTGACCGGCTCGACCACGCTCACCGCCTACACCCCGCCCGGGACGGGCTCCGCCACCGGCGGCGCCGGCTGGCTCTCCGACGCGGCCGCGCCCGCGGTGGCCGCCCAGCCCTCCGGCACCCCCTCCGCTGCGGCCACCCCGACGGCGACGGCGACCGCAACCCCGGCCCCGGCCGGCTCGGGCGCCCCGACCGCCCAGGCCAAGGACAAGAACGCCGCGCCCGCCGACGCCCGGCTGACGCTGGCCAAGCCCGGCACCCCGGCCACCGGACCGGCGGGCAACGGGGACACCGCACCCGGCACCGGGGCGGTCGCCACCGGCGCCCTCGCCCCGGGCTTCACCGTCACCCAGACCACCGTCGTCACCGAGCCGCGCGGCCTCGGCCTGTCCGGACTCACCTGCACCCCGGCGGGCACGAGCTTCTGGTTCGCCGGGGCCAGCACCGCCGCCGACCGGGTCGACTACCTCAGCCTGGTCAACACCGAATCCTCCGCCGCGGTGGTCGACATCAAGCTGTACGGCGACAAGGGCCTGATCGACAACGACGCCGCCAACGGCCTGACCGTCGCCCCCGGCAGCTCCCAGTCCGTCCTGCTGTCGACCCTCAGCAAGGGCGCCGTCACCGACCTCGCGGTGCACGTGGTGGTCCGCTCCGGCCGGGTCGGCGCGGCGCTGCACGCCGCCGACGGCGGCAAGGGAGCCGACTGGATCCCGGCCTCGGCGGCCCCGGCCGCCACCCAGGCGATGGCCGGCCTGCCCGCCGACACCTCCGCCGCCCGACTGGTGGTCTGGGCGCCGCCGGAGGACGACGCCGACCTGAAGATCCAGCTCTCCGGCAAGAACGGCTGGTTCTCCCCGGCCGGCAACGAGTCGATCCACGTCAAGGCGGGCATGGTGGCCGCCGTCGACCTCGGCAAGGTCACCCGGGACGAGGTCGCCGGGCTGCGGCTGTCGCCCAGCGACCCCAAGCACCCGACCCCGATCGTGGCCGGGCTGCGGATCGACCGGGCGGCCGCCAACGGCAAGACCGATGCGGCCTGGCTCACCGGCAGCGACCCGGTCGGCGCCCGCGGCAGCGTCGCCGACAACCGGGCCGGCGGCTCCACGCTCTACCTGACCTCCACCGGCGACGCGGCCACCGTCCGGGTCACCGCCTCGGCGGGCAGCGGCGGCGGCACCCCGGCCACCAAGGAGGTCCAGCTCCCGGCCGGCGGCACGGTCGCCCTCCCGGCGCCCGAGCCCGCCGGGCTGAACGGCGTCTTCGCGCTCAGCGTGGAGACCGTCTCTGGCGGCCCGGTGGTCGCGGCCCGGATGCTGTCCATCCCCACCAAGGACGTGCCGATGTTCACCGTCCAGGCGCTGCGCGACGACCGCAGCACCGTCAAGGTCCCGCAGGCCGCCCAGGACCCGGGCGTCGTCCTGAACTGAGCGAGGACGACCGGCGCGGCCGGGACGGCGAGGACGACGGGGCGGCACCGGTGCGGTGCCGCCCCCGCGTCAGTCCTCGTCGTAGCGCGGGTCGATGGCGTCCGGCGAGAGCCCCAGCAGCTCGGCGACCTGCTCGATCAGGATCTCGTGCACCAGCGCCGCGCGGTCCTCCCGGGTCTTCGCCCGGATCTCCACCGGCCGCCGGTAGACCACGATCTGGCTCTTGCGCCCCTGCTTGCCCGGCGACACCCGCCCCAGCGGCACGCCGTCCTCGGCGTCGGCGCCGTCCGGCTCGTGCAGCGGCACCTCCTGGACGGCGAACTCCACCTCGATCAGTTGCGGCCACCGCCGCTCCAGCCGCTCGACCGACTCGCGCACGTAGTCGTCGAACAGTTCGGAACGGGTGAGCGAGATCGGCACCTGCGGCGGCGCCAGCGGGCCGCGCATCCCCCTGCCGTGCCGGTCGCGGTGCCGGGGGCGGCGCGCTGGGCCTGTCGATGACTGCGGTGCGGAGCTGTCCATATCACTGCCGAGAGTAGTCCTTGGACGGTCGGAAGTGGACCACTCCGGCGGGGAATCGCCCGGGGCGGCCGATACGCGTCCCCGGCGCCCGGAGGGCGACACGGCACACCCTCCGGGCAGGCGGTCTTCGCTCCCCGGCGGGGAGTGCGGTACCGTCCACCCTCGTGAGCTCTGTACGTCGTTGTTCGCGGACCGCGTGCGGCCGGCCGGCCGTCGCGACGCTGACGTACGTCTACGCGGACTCGACCGCCGTCCTCGGCCCGCTCGCCACCTACGCCGAGCCGCACTGCTACGACCTGTGCGCCGAGCACGCCGAGCGCCTCACCGCCCCGCGCGGCTGGGAGGTCGTCCGGCTCGCCGCCGAGGCCGGGCCGCTGCGCCGCAGCAGCGACGACCTGGAGGCCCTCGCCAACGCCGTGCGCGAGGCCGCCCGCCCGCAGACCCCCCGTCAGGGCCGCGCGCCCGAGGGCGAGTCCACCGAGGGAAGCCGCCGCGGCCACCTCCGGGTGCTGCGCTCGCCCGACAACTGACGCCTGTCCCGGCACGGGGCGTTCGTCCGGCCCGGGTACGCTGCCGGTCTACCGCCACCGCGCCCGTCGACCGGACGGGCGGTGGCCGTACCGTGACCGACCAGTACAGAGACCAGGGTGGAGCCGCAGTGCGCGACCTCAAGCAGCTCGTGAAGGCGTACGACGTCCGAGGCGTCGTCCCGGACCAGTGGGACGAGAGCCTGTCCCGGGCCTTCGGTGCCGCGTTCGTGCAGGTCACCGGCGCGTCCGCGATCGTCGTCGGCCACGACATGCGCCCCTCCTCCCCGTCGCTCAGCCTGGCGTTCGCCGAGGGCGCCGCGGCCTACGGCGCCGACGTGGTGCAGATCGGGCTCTGCTCGACCGACCAGCTGTACTACGCCAGCGGCAAGCTCGACCTGCCCGGCGCGATGTTCACGGCCAGCCACAACCCGGCCCAGTACAACGGCATCAAGCTGTGCCGGGCTGGCGCCGCCCCGGTCGGCCAGGACACCGGCCTGTCCGAGATCCGCGAGCTGGTCGAGTCCTGGACCGCCGAGGACGACACCGTCACGATCCCGGCCAAGGACGTGAAGCCCGGAGCGCTCTCCGAGCAGGAGACCCTGCGCGGCTACGCCGACCACCTGCTGGGCCTGGTCGACCTCACCGAGATCCGCCCGCTGAAGGTCGCGGTGGACGCCGGCAACGGCATGGGCGGCCACACCGTGCCGACCGTCTTCGACGGCCTGCCGATCGAGCTCGTCCCGATGTACTTCGAGCTGGACGGCACCTTCCCGAACCACGAGGCCAACCCGCTCGACCCGAAGAACCTGGTCGACCTGCAGGCCAAGGTGCGCGAGGTCGGCGCCGACGTGGGCCTGGCCTTCGACGGCGACGCCGACCGCTGCTTCGTCGTCGACGAGCGCGGCGAGCCGGTCTCCCCGTCCGCGATCACCGCCCTGGTCGCCGCCCGCGAGATCGCCCGCGCCCGCGCCGCCGGCGAGGACGAGCCCACGATCATCCACAACCTGATCACCTCCTGGACCGTCCCCGAGGTGGTCCGCGAGCTGGGCGCCAAGCCGGTGCGCACCCGGGTCGGCCACTCCTTCATCAAGCAGGAGATGGCCGTCACCGACGCCGTCTTCGGCGGCGAGCACTCGGCCCACTACTACTTCCGCGACTTCTGGCGCGCCGACACCGGCATGCTGGCCGCGCTGCACGTGCTGGCCGCGCTCGGCGGGCAGCCGGGCACGCTGTCCGCGCTCACCGCCGAGTACGACCGCTACGCCGCCTCCGGCGAGATCAACAGCACCGTCGCCGACCAGGCCGCCAGCACCGCCGCCGTCCGCGCCGCGTACGCCGGCCTGGAGGGCACCGAGGTGGACGAGCTGGACGGCCTGACCGTGGCCGGGCCGGACTGGTGGTTCAACCTGCGCGCCTCCAACACCGAGCCGCTGCTGCGCCTGAACGTCGAGGCCAAGGACCCGGCGAAGATGGCCGAGCTGCGCGACGGCGTGCTCGCCGTCGTCCGCGGCTGAGCGGACGCACCTGAGCGGACGCGCCTGACCTCGGCGCCCGGTGCCCCGGCCGGTAGGGTTTCCTATCGGCCGGGGCACCTCCGCGCCACCACCGAACTTTGGAGAGCCCCCATGAAGCTCGAATCCTTCCTGCTGGAGATCCTGGTCTGCCCGCAGTGCCGGGCCGCGCTCACCGAGGGCGGCACCGAGGAGCAGCCCGAGCTGGTCTGCACCGGTGCGGACTGCGGCCTCGCGTACCCGGTCCGCGACGGCATTCCGGTCCTCCTGGTGGACGAGGCCCGCCGCCCGGCCTGATCCTTGGGGCGAAGCCCCACCCCGCCAGCCGCTCAGGACCGCAGCCGGAGGCCCGCCGCATGCTCGACGACACCCTGCTCGACGACCCGGCCGCCCTCCAGCGCGCCGACCAGGACCGCGCCCTGCTGGCCCTGGCCGGTGCCGGCGCCCGGGTCCGGACCGCGCTGCGCCAGGCCGACGCGGCCGGCCTCGACCGGCTGCGCCCGGACGGCCGCCCGCGGGCCGTCATGGTCGCCGGGCACGGCAGCGCGCTGACCGCGGCCGGGATGCTGGCCGCGCTGGCCGGCACGGCCAGCCTGGTGGTCGCACTGCCGCCGACCGAGGCGGCCGCCCCGCGCAGCGACCGGGCCGGCGCCCCGCCCGCCTTCACCACCGGGCTCGGCTGGCAGCTGCCCGGCTGGGCCGGCCCGCTCGACCTGCTGGCGATCAGCTCCGCCGACGGCGGCGAGCAGGGCCTGGTCGCCCTCGCCGAACAGGCCTACGCGCGCGGCTGCTCGATCGTCGTCACCGCCCCGGCGGGCAGCCCGCTGGCCGAGGCCGCACTGCAGGTGCGCGCACTGCCGCTGCCGTACGTGACCTCGGTGCTGCCCGAGGACGGCCCGCCCCCCGCGGCCGCCGAGCCGGACCTCCCGGCCGAGGACCCGGCCGCGCTGTGGTCCCACCTCACCCCGCTGCTGGCGCTCGCCCAGAAGATCGGCCTCACCCAGCTGCCGTACGACGCGCTGCCGGGCGTGGCCGACCTGCTGGACGCCACCGCCGTGCGCTGCCGCCCGGACGCCGCCGCGTACACCAACCCGGCGAAGGGCCTGGCGGCGCGGCTGGCCGGGACGGTCCCGCTGCTGTGGGCGGAGGACCCGATCGCCGGGGCCGCCGCCGCCCGCTTCGCCGCCCAGCTGGCCGACCGGGCCGGGCGGCCGGCGCTGGCCGGGGAGCTGCCGCAGGTGCTCACCGCCCACCGCGGCATGTTCACCGGGCAGTTGGGCGCGGGCGCGGACCCGGACGACTTCTTCCGCGACCGGGTCGAGGAGCCGGACCCGCTGCACCTGCAGGTCCTGCTGCTGCGGCACACCCCGGGCGCGGCCGGGACGCAGGGCGAGCAGGACGGCCCGGTCGAGGTGTCGGAGGAGGACGCCGGCCCGCGCAGCTTCGGGGTGACCCGGGCGCACCGGCTGGCCGCCGCGCACGACGTCCGGCTGACCGAGTACGCCAGCACCCGGCCGGACGCGCTGCTCGGGCTGGCCGACCTGGTCGCGCTGACCGATTTCGCCGCCGTCTACCTGGGCCTGGCTGCCGCGCAGTCCTGAGACGGTCGACCGGGCCGGGCCGTGCGGCCGGTACGGTAAGCGGTCGAGGACGCTGACCCGAACCCGTGAAGGACATTCAGGCATGAGTACCGAAGGCGGCACCAAGGCACTGGTGGCGGCGCTGTCCGCGAATCTGGCGATCGCGGCGGCCAAGTTCACCGCCTTCGGCTTCACCGGTTCCTCGTCGATGCTGGCCGAGGGCGTGCACTCGGTGGCCGACTCCGGCAACCAGGTGCTGCTGCTGGTCGGCAGCAAGCGGGCGCGCCGGGAGGCGGACGAGGAGCACCCCTTCGGGTACGGCCGCGAGCGCTACGTGTACGCCTTCCTGGTGGCGATCGTGCTGTTCAGCGTCGGTGGTCTCTTCGCGATCTACGAGGGCTGGCACAAGGTCAACCACCCCGAGGCGCTCGACTCCTGGGTCTGGGCGGTCGGCGTGCTGATCTTCGCGATCGCGATGGAGGGCTGGTCCTTCCTCACCGCGATGCGCGAGTCGGCGAAGCTCAAGGGCCGGCAGAGCTGGACCCAGTTCATCCGCACCGCCAAGGCGCCGGAGCTGCCGGTCGTGCTGCTGGAGGACACCGGCGCGCTGATCGGCCTGGTGCTCGCGCTGTTCGGCGTCTCGCTCACGGTGATCACCGGTGACGGCGTCTGGGACGGCATCGGCACCCTGTGCATCGGCGTCCTGCTGGTGGTGATCGCCGTGGTGCTCGCCCTGGAGACCAAGTCGCTGCTGCTCGGCGAGTCCGCCGACAAGGACTCGGTGCGACGGATCCGCGAGGCGCTGGTGGACGGCCGGTCCGTCACCGGGGTGATCCACATGCGGACCATGCACCTCGGCCCGGAGGAGCTGCTGATCGCCGCCAAGATCGCCGTCAACGCCGAGGACAGCGCCGCCCGGGTGGCGGAGGCGATCGACGCGGCGGAGGAGCGGGTCCGGGCCGCCGTCCCGATCGCGCGGGCGATCTACCTGGAGCCCGACGTCTACAGCGCCGAGAAGGCCGCGGCGGGCGAGGACCCGGCCGCCACGCCCGGCGGGCCGGGCCCGGAGGCCTCGCACTGACGGGCCACCGACGGGCCGGGCCGGGGCTTCGGCCCCGGGCCGACCGGAGGCCTCGCCGAGGCCCTGGGGCCGGGCTTGAGACCCGGTCGGATCGGGGGCCGAAATCGGTCATCGGCAGACGGCTCGTGGGGCCGGCGGTGTAGATTCGTCACCAGAGCCAGAACGTCGCTGCTGATGGCGGTCGATCGGCAACCCGCACCCGTAGGGTGTGCGCCGGTCGAGGGAGAGAGGTCCTCCGACGGTTTGTGCTGCGCAGGGAGCCGGTCCGCCGCCGCGGGGATCCGGTGGCCCCGGCGTGGCCGTGCACCCGTACGGCCCGCCATGCGCGATGCACATCCGGACCTTCGGCCCCACCCCATCAGCGAGGAGCAGACGCATGTCGACCGACATCACCGGTGACTTCAAGGTCGCCGACCTTTCCCTGGCGCCGTTCGGCCGCAAGGAGATCCAGCTGGCCGAGCACGAGATGCCCGGTCTGATGGCGATCCGCGCGGAGTACGCCGAGTCGAAGCCGCTGGCCGGCGCGCGCATCACCGGCTCGCTGCACATGACGATCCAGACCGCCGTGCTGATCGAGACCCTGACGGCGCTCGGTGCCGAGGTCCGCTGGTGCTCCTGCAACATCTTCTCCACCCAGGACCACGCGGCCGCCGCCATCGCCGTCGGCCCGGAGGGCACCCCGGAGAACCCGCAGGGCATCCCGGTCTTCGCCTGGAAGGGCGAGACCCTGGACGAGTACTGGTGGTGCACCGAGCAGGCGCTGACCTGGCCCGACGGCAAGACCCCGAACATGATCCTGGACGACGGCGGCGACGCCACCCTGCTGATCCACAAGGGCGTCGAGTTCGAGAAGGCCGGTGCCGCGCCGGACCCGTCCACCGCGGACAACGACGAGTTCCGGATCATCCTGGAGCTGCTCAACCGCACCCTCAAGGACACCCCGAACAAGTGGACCGAGGTCGCCGCCACCATCAAGGGCGTGACCGAGGAGACCACCACCGGTGTCCACCGCCTGTACGAGATGCACCGTGACGGCCAGCTGCTGTTCCCGGCGATCAACGTCAACGACGCCGTCACCAAGTCGAAGTTCGACAACAAGTACGGCTGCCGCCACTCGCTGATCGACGGCATCAACCGCGCCACCGACGTGCTGATCGGCGGCAAGGTCGCCGTCGTCGCCGGCTACGGCGACGTGGGCAAGGGCTGCGCCGAGTCGCTGCGTGGCCAGGGCGCCCGCGTGATCATCACCGAGATCGACCCGATCTGCGCGCTGCAGGCGGCGATGGACGGCTACCAGGTCACCACCCTGGAGGACGTCGTCTCGATCGCGGACATCTTCATCACCACCACGGGCAACAAGGACATCATCCTTGCCTCGCACATGGAGAAGATGAAGCACCAGGCGATCGTCGGCAACATCGGCCACTTCGACAACGAGATCGACATCGCCGGCCTGGCGAAGCTGCCCGGCATCGTGAAGACCGAGGTCAAGCCGCAGGTCCACGAGTGGCGCTTCGCCGACGGCCACACCATCATCATGCTGTCCGAGGGCCGCCTGCTGAACCTGGGCAACGCGACCGGCCACCCGTCCTTCGTGATGTCCAACTCCTTCGCCAACCAGACGATCGCCCAGATCGAGCTGTTCACGAAGACCGAGCAGTACCCGATCGGCGTCTACGTGCTGCCGAAGCACCTGGACGAGAAGGTCGCCCGCCTGCACCTCGACGCGCTGGGCGTGAAGCTGACCACCCTGACCCAGGACCAGGCCGACTACATCGGCGTTCCGGTCGAGGGCCCGTACAAGCCGGAGCAGTACCGCTACTGATGCGGTGTCGCTGACGCTCTGACGCGCTGATGCTCTGACGCCGGTGGCCGGCACCCCCGCCCGGGGGTGCCGGCCACCGGCGTTCCGGCTCGTTCAGCGGACGATCACGTCGGAGGTCCAGGTGCCCGGGTCCGGGCCGAGGGCCGTGGTGTGGGCGAGCAGCCAGGGCAGGCCGCCGAGCTGCTCCAGGGTGGCGGGCATGCCGGCTCCGGCGCCGATGGAGACCTCCACCCCGTTCTGCACGGTGACCAGCGGCGGGTTGGGGTCCGTGTAGGGGGAGCCGTCCGTGCTGGTGAAGGTGGGGTGCGGCCCGTCGGGGCGCATGTTGACCGAGACGTTCTTGCCGTCGAGCTGGAACATCAGCCACAGGCTCCAGGCGCCCGTACCGTCGGTGTCGGGCTGCGAGAGCATGACGTCGGTGGCCTTGAACGCCTCCGGCAGGCCGGTGAACCGCACCGGGAGCGGGACGTTCCAATGGCCGAAGCTGACGCCCTCGGCGGCCTTGTGGAGGATCTCCTCGGTGACGTCCCCGGTCTTGCCGCCGTAGCCCGTGATCTCCGCCCAGCGCCCCGAGGCGGTCTGCCAGCGCAACGTGTGCTGGAAGTCCCGGGGCGAGTCCGAGGCCGCCCAGTAGGCCGGCCGCCCGCCGATCGGCTCGGCCTCCACCTGGTGGAGCTTCGTGCTGCCGGGGCCAGTCATCGGCGGTTCCTCGCCGGCCCCGTACTGCGAGACCAGGATGCGCGGGGCGTCCTGCCCCTCACCGCGGGCCTGGGCGTAGACGCCGTGGTAGCCCGTCTCGTAGCCGATGCTCCGTTCGCCGTGGGCCCAGGCGGGCAGCCAGCCGAAGTGGACCTCGGTGGTCAGCGGGTCGACGCCGACCGGGGTCGGGGCGGCGGTGGCGGACGGCGACGGCGAGGTGGTCGCCGTGGGGCTGGCCGGCGGCGCGGGAGTGGCGGAGCCGCCCCCCGGGGCCAGCAGCGCGGTCGTCGTGATCACCGCAGCGGTGACGACGGCGACGGCGCCGACCAGGGCGCGCCTGCGGCGGCGCAGCCGGGTGGTGCCCTCGGCGATGGACCGGCCGGCGTCCAGGCGAGGCGGTGGCGCGGGCTCGTCGGCGAGAGCCGCCAGCCGGCTGGTCAGGTCGTCGTGATCCTTGCTGGTCATGGCGTCCTCTCGGCGACGGTGGGACGGGGCGTGAGGTTGCCGCGCAGCGTGTCCAGGGCGCGGGAGCTCTGGCTCTTGACGTTCCCGGAGGAGCAGCCCAGGGCCTCGGCGGCCTGCTCGATCGACAGGTCGCAGTAGTAGCGGAGCACCACCGTGGCCCGCTGGCGGGGCGGGAGCGCGGCGAGCGCCCGGCGCAGGTCGAGGGAGGCGTCCAGGTCGATGCCGGCGGCCACCGCGTCCGGGTCGGCCTCCGAGCGGACGGTGCGGCGCCACCACGGGGAGCGCTGCTCGGCCAGGAACGTGTTCACCAGGACCCGGCGGGCGTAGCCGTCCCGGTTCTCCATCCGTGCGGCCCGCGCCCAGTTCACGTACAGCTTGGTGATCGTCTCCTGGACCAGGTCGTCGGCCCGGTGCCAGTCCCCGCACAGCAGATAGGCGACCTTCCGCAGCCAGCCGCTCCTGGAGGCCACGTACTCCGTGAACTCCGCGTCGCGCGTCTGCTTCGCCATCTGCACCCCCTCTCGTAGTGGCGGCGGCACCGGTCCGGTGCCGTCCACCCCCCTAATGCGCGGGGCACCGCGGAACGTTGCACGTGAGTCGGACCCGGAACGCGCACGTAGTCTTTCGGGCATGCCCAATGGCCGGTACTCGCTCCACGACACCCACGACCACGTCCTGCTCGGCGAGGAGCGTTTCAGCTGCGCTCCCGGGGCGGCCGGGTGGCGGTACGTGTCCAAGACCTACGCGCCGGACGGCCGGGTGATCGGCGGCGTCGACCTCACGCTGGACTCGCGGGCCCGGCCGCTGCGGATGGAGCTGCGGGCCGGGGGCTGGCAGGTGCGCGGCGGCGCGGTGGACGGGGTGGCCTGGGTACGGACCGACGCGGCGGACCCGGGCGGCGAGCACGCGGCGGAGGGGCACGACCGGGCGCACGCCTTCACCGGCCGCTCGCCCGGCTTCCTGGTCGCCACCGCCCGGCTGCTGCGGCTGCGGGAGGGGGCGAGCACGCGGGTGCGACTGGTGGCGTTCACCGAACCGGTCCTGGCGCCGCGCACGCTCGACCAGGGGTGGTTGTTGGAGGGCGTCGACACCCACGAGACGGACTCGGGGCCGCTGCTCGTCGAGCGGTACCAGGTCGCGGACCTGGAGACGGGGGAGCAGCAGGTCGTCCACCTGGCGGGGGACGTGGTGCTGGCGGCGGGCGGGATCGAGCTGGAGGAGCTGGAGTCGCCGCCGAACGCCTGGCGGGTGGGGGAGGACGAGGAGTAACGGGTTGCGGGACCGCCGGTGGCTCGGGCCCGGTCTGGGGTTCGAGCCGATCCGTGGTTCAGGCCCGGTCTGTGGCTGGGGCCGGCCCGTGGTTCAGGAAGGCGGGGCGAAGCCGGTGCCGGCGGCGGGCTTGTCGAAGGACGGGGCGGTCGGTGCGACCGGGGCGGGGGCGGCCGGAACGGGCGCCGGTGCCGTGGGTACCGCTGCCGTGTGTACCGGTGTCGGCGGTACCGGGGAGGTCGGTGCGGGGGCGGTCGGAACGCCGAGGACCCGGAGCGGACGTCCGTCGGCGGTGCCGGGCACCGGTCCGGAGGCCGGGCGGGGCACCGGGACCTGCGGGGGCACCGGCCCGGCCGCCCACAGCTGCTGCTGGGCGCGCGTCCACTCCCGCCGCTGGCGCTCGGTGAGCACCGCGCCGAGGTACGCCGCCGGGTGCAGCCCCGGGGGAACGGGGTGGCCGATCCGGGCGGACAGGTCCTCGGCCAGCCGGGCGGTCATCCGGTTCATCACCGCAGGGTCCAACTGGCCGATCCGGCCGAGCAGTTGTCGCACGGCGAGCCAGAGCGGCTCCGGAACGGCCGAGAAGTCCATCGCGACCAGCTCGGGGCCCATCGTCTGGAGCAGGTGCGGGTGCACCGGCGGCAGCGGGGTGGCGGAGCCGCCCGCGCCCGGGGTGCGTTCCCGGACGACCACCGTCCCGGCGAAGATGTCGCCGAGCCGCCTGCCCTCCGAGTTCACCGCCGAGGTGATCACGGCCGGGGAGCCGGACAGCGCGATCAGCTCGAAGAACCCGACCAGCCCGCGCACCAGCGAGTGCCGGAACCGCACCGGGCCACCGTCGGTGCGCACCACCCGCAGGCCGAGCGCGGCCTTGCCCAGCGAGCGCCCGTGGCTGAAGGTCTCGACCATCACCGGGACGGCGACCAGGAAGAACACCATCATGCCGATCACGGTGGCTGCCAGGGCGGCGCCGTCGAGCCCGACCAGCGCGACGCTCAGCAGCAGCGTGACCACCAGCAGGGCGGCGAACTCCACGAGCAGGTCGAGCACGATCGCCAGTGCCCGACTCGGCAGCTTCGCCGTTTGCAGGCCGAGGACGACCGCCTCACCCGTCACCAGGTCGCTCAAGACACCCGTCCGTTCACGCTCTTGGAGCCCCTGCGGCTCGCCCTTAGGGGACCCGGGACCGCCGGGGGCGGCAGCGCTGTGGAGGGAATCGGCCCGGACCGGCCCCCCACGCCCCGCTCTCCGCAGTCTGATCCGCAGTCGCCAACATACGGGGCCCGGCGGGCGCGCGGGAAGTGAGATCCCCGGGGGCGGTCGCCCGGGGCGCTGCTGGCATGCTGGGCCGCACGTGTCCGTCCGTACCCGCCCGCGCACGCACGTCCGCGCCCACCGCCGATCATGGAGCCGCCGAATGGACCTGGACGTCTTCGTCGCCACCCACCAGGGGGAGTGGGCACGGCTGGACGCCCTCGCCCGCCGGCGCCGGCTCAGCGGCGAGGAGGCGGACGAACTGGTCACCCTCTACCAGCGCACCACCGGCCACCTCGCCAAGGTCCAGGCCGCTGCGCCCGACCCGGCCGTGCTGAGCCGCCTGACCGGCCTGGTCTCGCGCGCCCGCAGCGCGGTGACCGGCTCCCGCACCAACGGCTGGCAGGACGTCGCCCGCTACTACACGGTGAGCTTCCCGGCCGCCCTCTACCGCGCGCGCCGCTGGTGGGTGCCGGTCGCGGTCCTCTCGCTGCTCGGCACCGTACTGCTCGCCTGGTGGATGGCCACCCACCCGGAGGTCCGCAACAGCCTCGTCGCCCCCGACCGCCTGCGGGAGCTGACCCGCCCCGGCGGACAGTACGAGGCCTACTACTCGGACCGGCCGGCCAGCTCCTTCGCCGCGCAGGTCTGGACGAACAACGCCTGGATCGCCGTGCAGTGCCTGCTCTACGGGATCGCGCTGGGCATTCCGGTGGTCTACGTGATGTGGACCAACGTGGTGAACCTCGGCATCGGCGTCGGGCTGATGGCCTCCGCCGGGCGCCTCGACGTATTCCTCGGTCTGCTCATCCCGCACGGCCTGCTGGAACTGACCGCGGTGTTCGTGGCCGGCGGCCTGGGCCTGCGCCTGGGCTGGACCGTCATCGACCCCGGTCCGCGCACGCGAGCCGTGGCCCTCGCCGAACAGGGCCGCTCGATCATCGGGATGTCGATGGGGCTGGCCACCGTGTTGGCGGTCTCCGGTGTCCTCGAAGCCTTCGTGACCCCGTCCGGCCTGCCCACCTGGGCACGAATCGCCATCGGTGTCCTGGCGGAGGTGGGCTTCCTCCTCTATGCGCTGGTGCTGGGGCGAAAGGCCGCCGAGGACGGCGAGTTCGGCGATGTGGACGCGGCCGACCGGGCCGACCTGCAGCCCGTCGCGGCCTGAGCCGCGTGATCAACACCCCTCTGAGCTGCTACTCTTCCCTCATCCCGGCCAAACCATTGACGTGGTGAGGGTGGGCTAGTAGGTTTGAACGGTTGGGACTGGCTGGACAACGGTCGGGCCCGGGCGTTAGTGTCTACGACACCGCCGAATCGAGGCGAGCGCGTTTCACGAAATGCGCGCCCTCCGACGAAGCAAATCCCACGGACTGAGCACACCGAATGCTTTGATAAGCTTCGGAGCGAAGTTTGCAGGAAATCCCGCCAGCGGGAATCGGATGAATGAAACTCCGGAAAACGGAGCGGAAAACGTCTGGTAAGCTGGAAACACGAAA
>NZ_JBITTM010000066.1:0-48241 GCF_044541955.1 Kitasatospora sp. NPDC085464 | reverse complement strand
AACCAGCAAGAGCGGACACCTGGTTTCCCAAGTGCCCGCTCTCACAACCGACTTCACAGTCGGGACGACAGGATTTGAACCTGCGACCCCTTGACCCCCAGTCAAGTGCGCTACCAAGCTGCGCCACGTCCCGTGGTCTCGGTGCCTGCAGCGAGGGCCTGGGGGGCTCTGCTGTGGGCTTCTCGACCTTGTCCCCGGTGTCCCGGCGACGTGGAAAACAATACAGCACGTCGGGGGGTGCTCGCTGCCAGGTTTGGGGGTGGGGTGGGTCAGGGGGTCGGGTGGCGGGCGTCGTAGGCGAGGAAGGCAGGGCGGCGGGCGGCGAGGAGGAGGACGGCGGCGACGCAGGCGAGGCCGCCGCTGATCACGGAGGTGGTGGGGTTGGTGAGGGCGGCGACGGTGCCGGACTCGAAGTCGCCGAGGCGGGGGCCGCCGGCCACGACGACGATGAAGATCCCCTGGAGGCGGCCGCGCATCTCGTCGGGGGCGGCGACCTGCATCATCGTGTTGCGGAAGATCATGCTGACGGTGTCGGCGCAGCCCGCGACCGCGAGGAGCAGGAGGCCGAGCCAGAGGTTGTGGAGGACGCCGAAGGCGGCGATGGCCAGACCCCAGGCGGCGACGGCGGCGAGGACGGCGACGCCCTGGCGGTGGATGCGGCCGACCCAGCCGGAGAAGAGCGCGCCGGTCAGGGCACCGACGGCCGGGGCGGAGACCAGCAGGCCGACGGTGCCGGCGTCGCCGCCGTAGAAGGTGATCGCGATGGCGGGGAAAAGGGCGCGGGGCATTCCGAAGACCATCGCGGCCAGGTCGGCGAGGAAGCTGGTGCGCAGGTTGGGCTGCTCGCGCAGGAAGCGGAGGCCGTCGAGGACGGAGGCGCGACCCTTGCGCTCGCCGAGCGGGCGCATGGCGGGCAGGCGCCACATCGCGTAGAGGGTGCCGGTGAAGGCTACGGTGTCGACCAGGTAGGCGGCTTGGGCTCCGTACGCGCCGATCAGGACGCCGCCGAGCATCGGGCCGATGGTGAGGCCGAGGTTCATGCTGACGGTGTTCAGGGCGTTCGCGGCCGGGAGCTGGTGGCTGGGTACCAGCCGGGGGATCATCGCGGAGCGGGCGGGCGAGCTGAGGGCGAAGAATCCGGCCTGGACGGCGACGGCCGCGTAGAGGACGGCGACCAGTCCGAGGCCGGCCAGGGCCTGCGCGGCCAGGACCGCGGAGACGACGGCGAGGCCGCCCGAGCCGATCAGGCCGAGCCTGCGCCGGTCGACGGTGTCGGCGATCGCGCCGCCGTAGAGGCCGAAGACGACCAGCGGGACGAGGGAGAAGATGCCGACGAGGCCGGTCGCGAAGGCGGAGCCGGTCAGGTCGTAGACCTGGACGGAGACGGCGACGGCCGTCATCTGCTGGCCGATGGAGGAGACGGCCTGACCGGACCAGACCCGGCGGTAGTCGGCGTTCTCGCGCAG
The DNA here is from genome assembly GCF_044541955.1 of Kitasatospora sp. NPDC085464. Classification (NCBI taxonomy): domain Bacteria; kingdom Bacillati; phylum Actinomycetota; class Actinomycetes; order Kitasatosporales; family Streptomycetaceae; genus Kitasatospora; species Kitasatospora sp. NPDC085464. The sequence continues at coordinate 46,775 of NZ_JBITTM010000066.1, read as the reverse complement.
CGGGCTGAGGTCGGCGAACGCACGCCGGTACCACGGCGCGCCGGTGGCCACCGGGTCCGCCGGCAGGTCACCGACTGCCTCGGTGCCGGGCGATGCGGGACCGGGCGATGCGGGGCCGGACGGCGCGGCACCGGCCTGGGGAACGACACCCGAAGCGGCACCGGCACCGGCGTCGGGAGCGAGACCGGTGGCTGCGGCACCGTCCGCCGGATCGGCCCCGGGTCCGGCCGCGGGCGGTGCGTCCGCCGACGCGGCGGAGGTGGAATGTTGATCGTTCGACATGTTCCCATGCTCCGCCCCGCCCCCGGACGCCCCCGCGGCGGGGCCGCCCTTGGCCCGGAACCCCGTGACGGCTACCTGCTCAGCACCTGCTTCTCCCCCGCCTCGACCGCGAAGTCCAGCCGGTTGCCGGGCGGCGGGAAGGGGCAGATGAAGTGGTCGGAGAAGGCGCAGGGCGGCAGGTAGGCCCGGTTGAGGTCGAGGACCGTACGGCCGTCGGCATCCGGTGCCGGCAGGGTGATGAAGCGGAAGCGGTAGGTGTCGATGCCGCTGCCGGCGTCGGCGAACACGCCGCTGAGGAGGTCGCCCGACCGGCTGACGGTCAGCGTGCGGTGCTCGCCGGCCACGGTGAAAGCGATCTGCCCGGTGACGGCCAGCGGGCGCTCCTTGCCGTCCGCGTTCGGGACCACGACCGACCGGTCCTCGTCCTCGAACGGGGTGAAGACCGCGGGCACGGCCCACTCGGGTGCGTAGGGATGGGCCGAGATGCCCGCGAAGGCGACCCGGCCCGGCGCGGCCGGGTCGAAGACCCGCAGGGCCAGTTCGCCCTCGCGCTCGATCGGGACGAGCAGCAGGTCGCCCAGGGTGGCGGTGTCGGCTGCCGGGTCGCTGTCCGGGCGCAGCAGCACCTCGCCGTCCACCGGCGTGTCCGCGCCGGTCACGGTGATGCCGTCGCCCGCCGCCGCCCGGACCCGGACGCCCTCGGCGTCGGCCCACCAGCGACCGGGCAGGCCGGGGATCTCGCCGGGCTCGGGCTCCAGCCAGTACGTGCCGGTGAGTGCCAGCTGGCCGTGCGGTGCGCTCACGGACGCGGCCCGCCCGTTGCTCCAGTGCTTCCAGTCCTCCGCGGCCGTCGCCGTCATCGGTCCACCCTCCCGGTCGGTCCGGGGACGGCCCGCTGTTCGGGCCGCCCGTCTCGATCATCCACAACACCGTCCGCCCGGACGGATCATTCCCACCGGTCCGCGGCCGCCGAAACCGCGACGCGGCCACCCGGCGCGCCTTCCCGTCTCACCGCTTCAACGGCCGGAACAGCCCCTCCTGCACCACGGACACCACCAGCTGTCCGGTCCGGTCGAAGATCTGCCCGCGGGCCAGGCCCCGGGCGCCGTGCGCGATCGGGGCCTCCTGCTGGTAGAGCAGCCAGTCGTCCGTCCGGAACGGCCGGTGGAACCACATCGCGTGGTCCAGGGAGGCCATGTCGAAGTGGCGCTCGCCCCACAGCGGCTCGACGGGGGCCCGGACGGCGTCCAGCAGCGTCATGTCGCTGGCGTAGGTGAGGGCGCAGACGTGGATCAGCGGGTCGTCCGGCAGCCGGCCGTTGGTGCGCAGCCAGACACCGCTGCGCGCCTCGACGCCGGCCAGCTCCTCCTTGGTCCAGCGCAGCCGGTCGACGTAGCGGATGTCGAAGGGCTGGCGGCGGCTGATGAACGGGGGCAGTTCGCCGAGCCGGGAGCCGACCTCCTCCAGTGCGCTGGGCAGCTCCTCGGGCGGGGTGACGTCCGGCATCGGGTACTGGTGCTCGATGCCGCCCTCCTCGGGTCTGTGGAAGTCGGCGGTGAGCGCGAAGATCGACCGGCCGCCCTGGATGGCGAGCACCCGGCGGGTGGTGAAGGATCGGCCGTCCCGGATCCGGTCGACCTGGTAGACGATCGGCACGCCGGGCACACCGGGGCGCAGGAAGTAGGCGTGCAGCGAGTGGACGGGGCGCTTGTCCTCGACCGTGCGGCCCGCGGCCACCAGCGCCTGCCCGGCGACCTGGCCGCCGAAGGTCCGCTGCAGTGCCTCCTCGGGGCTGCGGCCGCGGAAGATGTTCAGTTCGATCTGCTCCAGGTCGAGCAGATCGACGAGGTCGTCGACGGGGGTACCCATGAGCGTGCTTCCTCTCCGGACCCCGATCCCCTCGGATGCGGACTCCGATCGAATTCTCCAGCTCACTCGAATTCTCCGGCGACCCGGGTCATTCCCGCTCACCGTGTCCGAGCCACCGTTTCACTCGAACGAGTAGACGAGTCGACGAGCGGATGACGGAAGCGGCGGGCCCGGCCGAGCCCTCCCGGGCAGCCGCCGCTACGCCCCCAGCCCCGACTCCCGCACCGTGATGTTGAGTCGCCCCACCAGTCCCAGCTCCGGGTCCGCCGTTCCCGGCAGCGTGCGCACCACCCCGTGGTAGGCGAACCGGGACGGGCCGCCGAACACCAGCAGGTCCCCGCTGCGCAGCTCCAGGTCGGTCCACGGCCGGGTCCTGGTCTCGGTGTTCCCGAGCCGGAAGACGCAGCGGTCACCGAGCGAGAGCGAGACCACGGGCGCGTCCGTCCGCTCGTCGCGGTCCTGGTGCAGGCCCATCTTCGCGCCGTGCGGGTAGTGGTTGACGATGGCGATGTCCGGCTCGTACGACGCGGTGCCCGCGACCTCCGGCAGCGCCTGCCCGTACGCCTCGGCGACGGCCCGGCGGGCGAGGCGGCCCAGCTCGGGCGGGAACGGCTTGACGGGCGCGCCGTCCTCGGCGACCCGCCGGTACCCGTACGGGTACCAGTGCCACCCCAGGCTCACCATCCGTACGGACATCATCCCGCCGGTGGGCATCCGCACCGTGTGCAGACCGGCCGGCGGACGGGCCCACTCCCGGCAGGCGGCGATCAGGCGCAGCTGCGCGTCCAGGTCCAGCCAGCCGGGGAGCAGCACGGCGCCGGGAGCGGGCTCGACGCGCGCCCGGCCGTCGGGCCCGGGTCCACCGGAAGCCTCAGAAGACCCGGAAGACCCGGACGTCCCGGCAGTCCCGGAAGCTCGTGCGGCTGCGGCAGCGGCAGCGGCAGCGGCAGCGCGCCCGGCGCCGTCAGCCCCTGGCAGATCACCGAACAACTCGCCCTGGATCACCCCACCATCCTCCCGCACCGACCCCACCGGGAACCGCCCCAGCCCCGTTCCGGTCCCGACCAGCCCCGTCAGGCCAGCCCCAACTCCCTCGCGCAGGACGGCCAGGCCCCCCACCCCTGCCGCCGGACGATCTCCTCGCCGACGGTCGTCTGCTCCCGCCGACCGGCGTGGTCCGGCCGGTCGGCGAAGCGCAGGCCGTCGGACTCCTCCCACGTGGAGGGCCGGATCTGCAGTCCGCCGTAGAAGCCGTTGCCGGTGTTCGCCTGCCAGTCGCCGCCGCTCTCGCAGTCGGCCAGCGCGTCCCACACCAGATCCGCGACCCGGACGGCCGCACTCGCCCGCGCACCGCCCGTGGGCAGGGCCAGCACCAGCGCCAGCGCGGCACCGACCCGAAGCACAACCCGACGTCGGCCCACACGTTCATCACGCGATTGCGACATGGCAGCCGACCCTAGACATGCCACGAGCCGCCCGCCACGGAACGCCGACGGCCGCTCCCCCACTCGGCGGAATATCCGCGCGAGGGGGGGAGCGGCCGTGGAAGCCGGAGCCGGTGAACGCCCGGGCAAGCGGTGCCAGCCGCTCACGAAGCCTCAGGACCTCGAAGCCCCGACAGCTTCAGCAGCCTCGACGGTTTCAGCAGCTCGGCAGCTCAGACGTTCGGCAGCTCAGCAGCTCAGACGTTCAGCAGCTCAGATGCTCAGGGTCTGACCCGGGAAGATCAGGTCCGGGTTGCCACCGATGACCTTGGCGTTGTTCTTGTACAGGTCGTGCCAGTCCAGGCCCTGCGCGGCGGCGATGGAGCTCAGGGTGTCACCGGACTTGACGGTGTAGTTGCCCTTGGCCGGCTTGGCGTCGTTCGAGCCGGTCCAGGCCTTGGCGCCCTGGTCGGCCTTCGGGGCAGCCTTCGGGGCGGTGGCCTTCGGCGCGGCGTCAGCCTTCGGGGCGGCCTTGGGCGCAGCGGCCTTCGGGGCCGGCGCCGGCTTGGCGGCCGGGGCGGCGGGCTTGGCAGCCGGGGCGGCCGGCTTGGCGGCGGTGGCGCCCGCCGAGGTGTCGACGGCGGCCGGGGCGCCGCCCTTGGTCAGGCCGGCCTTGACGGAGCAGACGGGCCAGGCGCCCGGACCCTGCGAGGCGAGGACCTTCTCGGCGACGGCGATCTGCTGCGCCTTGGTGGCCAGGTTGGCCTGCGAGGCGTAGGCGGTGCCGCCGTAGGCGGCCCAGGTGCTGGAGGTGAACTGCAGACCGCCGTAGAAACCGTTGCCGGTGTTGATGGCCCAGTTGCCGCCGCTCTCGCACTGGGCGACGGCGTCCCAGGTGGAGACGGAGGCGGCGGAGGCCGAGGTGGCCGTGACGAGGCCGGCCACCGGCAGGGCCGCGACAGCGGCGCCCGCCACGACAGCCATCCGAACGCGGTTGCGCTTGGTGACGGCGGAGGTGGTGGCAGCGGCGTTCTCGTTACGGAAGGTCATGGGGTTCCTCTCGACAGCCCCGGGCGGGCATGCGGAACCAGGCCCCGTGAGGGGCCGCGTTCGCCTGCCGCGTCCGTCGGGCGGCCGTGCACGTGTCGGACGTGCCGCTGCCGCCCCGGCCACCCAGCCGCTCGCCGACGACCTGTTCGAGCGGTCGTGTCGGCGGGCACCTGCCGCGCCCGGCGGACCGGGGGGCTGTGCGTCGGGGGTGATCCCGGGTGGCGCTCGTTGCGCCGACCAAGAAGCTACGAGCCGGTCGGCAGAGATTTCAAAACTTGAACGGTCTGCCCAGCTCAGCCCAGGGTTACCGGCGGTAAGACCCGCATAATCATGCCCGAAATGTCCGCTTTGACCATTGATTCCCAGCTGAAACATCCCCGCCGGGTGACTCACCTCACGGTTCCGTTCCGGCAGTCCCGATGCCGAGATCGACAGATTGCGACCACGAGAACACGCCGCGCGGTCGGATCCGGGGCAATTCCCGTCAGCCTCGACGGGCACCCGTGACGCCTGACACAAGGGCCCGTTGGTCATGTCGACCTCCCCGTGTCCGCCCCGAAGCCCCATCCGCATCCATCCGAGGAGACCCTGTGCCGCGCATGCTCGACGTCAGCGACGAGGTCCGGTCCGAGATCGGCGACGACGAGGCCGACCGCCTACTGGGCGGCGACCGCGCCCCCGACAGCTACGAGTGCACCTCCTGCCGGACCCCCGGCGACACCCACGTGGAACCCACCAGCACCGTGCTCTTCGTCGGCGACGAGACCGCCGTGCTCGCCTTCGCGCACGCCCGCTGCATCCCCTCCCAGGTGGTGCCGGTCGCGGAGGAGCAGCTGGTCGGCGCCGTCCGCAGCATCAACCAGGCCCAGACCGGCGCCCCGGACCTCGCCGCCCCCGCCCCCGCGCCGGCCGGCCACGTACCGGCCGCGCCGCAGCCGGGCCCGGCCGCCCCCGGCGGGGCAGCGGCCCAGTCGCCCGCCCCCGGCCAGGCCGCCATCCTCGGCATCACCTGCGGGCTCGTCCTGCACGGCAAGGTCGGCCACGCCTCGCTGGTCGTCGAGCCCACCGGTCCGGTCGGCCGCCCGGGCAGCACCTCGGGCGAGGACGAGTTCCTCGACCTCCTCCAGGACGCCGGCTTCCAGCCCGTCACCGACCTGGACGAGACCCCGGAGCAGCTGCCCGGCTGGTCGGTCCTGGTCGCGATGGGCAAGCTGCACGCGATCCTGCAGCCCGCCGCGGCCGGCGGCAGCACCGGCTGGTGGCAGGCGCACCAGCCGCTGCAGGTCACCGACGCCTGGCGGATGGCGGCGAGCCAGCTCTCCGAGGTGACCATGTACGCCGTCCCGGCCGGCATGGTCGGCCGCCAGCCCCGCGAGGACCTGCTGCGCCAGGCGCTGGAGCGGGCCGTGGCGCTGGGCCAGGTGGTCGCCGCCTCCCTCCCGCTCGCCGGTACCTGATCCGTCCTCCTGCCCTGCGCGCCGGACGGCGGCCTCCCCCCCTCCGCCCCGGGCCGCCTCCGGCGCGGGCTCGCTCCTCCCGGCACGTCCCGATGGTCCGCGCGTCCGGTGTGCCTCACGGTTCCCGCTCCCCGCTCCCCCGGATGAACGCCTCGCACGGGGACGTAGAGCGCATGAGCGTGATTCATGGGGCCTGCCCATGAGCCCGGCTCATGGGCCTTGCTCGTGGGCCTTGCTCGTGGGCTCGGCATGAGAGTCCCTCATGACCCCGGCATGAGCGCCACTCATGGGCCTGGCATGAGCGGCGCTCATGCCATCCGCGCAGCATGCGCACCGCTCATGACCGCCGTACATGACCTCCTCTCATGGCCGCCCCGCATGAGCGCCCCGCATCCCCCGCCCCCTCTCGCTCGTTGGCCCCTACGTGTACAGCTACGACGTCTCTGCGTCCCCCGGCCGCTCCACCACCGCCCCCCGCTCGATCCCGGGCATGCGCCCGTCGTACGACGCCGAGCACCCGCACTCCACCACGCCGATCTACGACGAGCTGTACTCCGAGTACCGGCGCCTCTTCCGCGCGCTGCCCGGCGACCGCTCGGGCGAGGAGGATCTGGCGTTCACCGGCTTCGCGGTCCGCGACGGCTACCCCCTGCGCAGTGAGCAGCGCTCGTACCCGCACCAGCACCAGGCCTTCCACACCCTCGCGGGCCAGGCGCCGGGCCTCCCCCAGTTCATGCCCTCCCAGCCCCACGGCACGGGCTCGGGCTCCGGCCACGTCGGCGGACACACCGGCAACCACCAGCACGGTCACCACGGGCACACCGGCGGACACCACCACGCCGCGCCCGCCGCCGCACCGCACGCCGCACCCCACACCGCGCCCCACGCTGCGGCCCACACCGGCCACCACCCCGGAAGCCACGCATCCCACGGCCTCCAGGCCCACCACCATCCGGACCCCACCGCAACCGCCGCCACCGGCACCCCCACCGGCGACGGCCTCGACCGCACCGCCCCGACCGCCACCGCCGCTGCCCCCGCATCGGCCCAATCCGCAAGCGTCGCAGGCCAGTTCACCAACGGCCAGGGCTGGGTCGCCGCCGGGTACCTCGGCCCGGTCCCGCACGCGATGTCCGTACCGGCGCCCGCGCCGCCCGCACCGCCTGCTCCCTCCCCGGTGATGGGTACGGCCACCGGGCTCGCCACCGCCCCGGCCACCGGCGGCCGTCACCGACAGATGCTCTCCCTCCCCCCGGGCCGCAACGGCGATCACCACTGAGGCACCGCACGTCGCCCCACCGCCCCACCACCGGCACCGCCAGCACCGCCAGCACCGACCCCACCGCCGCCCCTGCCCCACCGGTATCCACCGCATCCAGGGCATCCACGGCATCCACCGACGCACAGAAACGCCGATGGGCCCCGCCACCACCGTGACGAGGCCCATCGGCCGTGAGCCGGGTTGCCCCGACTCACGCTCCTGCTACTTCTCTACTACTGCTACTTCTTCTTGCGCTTCTCCCGAACCCGCACCGAGATCGAGATCGGCGTCCCCACGAACCCGAACTCCTCACGCAGACGGCGCTCGATGAAGCGCCGGTAGCCGGCCTCCAGGAAGCCCGAGGCGAAGAGCACGAAGCGCGGCGGACGGATGCCCGCCTGGGTGCCGAACAGGATGCGCGGCTGCTTGCCGCCCCGGATCGGGTGCGGGTGGGCGGCCACCAGCTCGCCGAGGAAGGCGTTCAGGCGCGCGGTCGGGATGCGGGTCTCCCAGCCCTCCAGCGCGGTCTCGATCGCCGGAACGAGCTTCTCCATGTGCCGGCCGGTCTTGGCCGAGACGTTGACCCGCGGGGCCCACTGCACCTGGACGAGGTCGCGCTCGATCTCGCGCTCCAGGTAGTAGCGGCGCTCCTCGTCCAGCTGGTCCCACTTGTTGTAGGCGACGACGACGGCGCGCCCGGCCTCGACGGCCATCGAGATGATGCGGGTGTCCTGCTCGGCGAGGGTCTCGCTGGCGTCGATCAGGACGACCGCGACCTCGGCCTTCTCCAGCGCGGCGGAGGTGCGCAGCGAGGCGTAGAAGTCGGCGCCGGCGGTGAGGTGGACCCGGCGGCGGATACCGGCGGTGTCCACGAACTTCCAGGTCTTGCCGCCGAGGTCGATCATCTCGTCGACCGGGTCGCGGGTGGTGCCGGCCAGCTCGTTGACGACCACCCGCTCCTCGCCGGCGACCTTGTTCAGCAGGCTGGACTTGCCGACGTTCGGGCGGCCGATCAGCGCGATCCGGCGCGGGCCGCCGGGGGCGGCGTCGCCGAAGGTCTGCGGCGGGGCCTCGGGCAACGCGTCCATGACGGCGTCCAGCAGGTCACCCGAGCCGCGGCCGTGCAGGGCGGAGACCGGGAACGGCTCACCCAGGCCCAGCGACCACAGGTAGGCGGCCTCGGCCTCGGTGGAGGGGCCGTCGACCTTGTTCGCGCACAGGACGGTCGGCTTGCCCGCCCGGCGGATGAGCTTGATCAGCGCCTCGTCGGTGTCGGTGGCGCCGACCGTGGCGTCCACGACGAACAGCACCGCGTCGGCCTGCTCGATGCCCAGCTCGGCCTGGGCGGCCACCATGGCGTCGATGCCGAGGACGTCGATCTCCCAGCCGCCGGTGTCGACGACCTTGAAGCGGCGGCCGTTCCAGGTGGCCTCGTAGGTGACCCGGTCGCGGGTCACGCCCGGCTTGTCCTCGACGACCGCCTCGCGGCGGCCGATGATGCGGTTCACCAGGGTCGACTTGCCGACGTTCGGGCGGCCGACCACGGCCAGCACCGGCAGCCGGACGTGCTCGGCGCCGTCCAGGACGTCGACGCCGTCGATGTCGAAGCCCTCCTCGGCGGCGAGGGCCATGAACTCGGCGTAGTCGGCGGCGTCCAGTCCGCCGTGATCGGCGGTGGTGTGCTCTGCGGTCATGTTCGTCTGTTCCGTTTCCCGGCCCGGCCCTTCCCAGGGGCGTGCCGTGCGTACCTGCCCCGCTCGGGGCAGCGCGATGGTTGTCTCCGCGGCGCCTCACCGGCCCGCGGCTCACTCGGTAGGGGGTCGAACCCGGCAGTGGCCGGCCCGGCAAGGGCCCGGCCGTACCATCATCCGGTCCGACAGTCAGTCGGTCCGACGACGGTCGGTCCGACCATCAGCCGGCCCGACCATCGGCCGGTCCGACGAGCGCCGGGTCAGACCGAGGACAGCCCGGCCCGTTCCTCCACCAGCCCGGCGATCCGGTCGATCACCTGCTCCAGCGTGAGGTCGCTGGTGTCCACCAGGACCGCGTCCGCGGCCTGGGCCAGCGGGGCCGTCTCCCGGGAGGAGTCGGCGGCGTCCCGTCGGGCGAGATCGGCGGCCATCGCGGTGATGGTCGCCTCGTCGACGCCCTTGGCGCGCAGCTCGGCGGCCCGGCGCGCGCCCCGGGCCTCCTCGGAGGCGGTCAGGAAGACCTTGACGGTGGCGTCCGGGAACACCACGGTCCCCATGTCCCGGCCCTCGGCGACGATGCCGCGCTCCGCGACCTCGGCGCAGCCGCGCTGCAGCTCCACCAGTCGGGCCCGCACCGCCGGCACCGCGGCCACGGCGCTGACCTGCGCCGTCACCTCGGGGCCGCGGATCGGGCCGGAGACGTCCTGGCCGTCCACCGTGATGGTGGGGCCGTCGGCGTCCGTGCCCGACACGATCACCGGCTTGCCGCACGCGACGGCGACGGCCTCCGGGTCGTTCACGTCGACCTCGTTGGCCAGCATCCACCAGGTCATCGCCCGGTACATGGCACCGGTGTCCAGGAAGCTCAGGCCCAGCCGGGCGGCCACCGCCCGCGAGACGGTCGACTTGCCGGAGCCGGAGGGTCCGTCGATGGCGACGACGACCGGGGCGTGCGCTCGGTCGGCAGTGTCCACGGGGGCGAACCTCTCTCTGAGCATGGGAGCCGAAGCCTGCGCAGGCGGACGGCCGGGGATTGTCTCCCTCAAGGTTAATGGACCGCCGCCGTCACGGACTCCGCCGCCCGCCCCACTCCCGCTCAGCCTCCGGAAGCGCCCGGGGCGAACCCCGGCCCCGAGGCCCCCCGAAGCCCCCGAAGCCCGCCGATCCCCCGAAACTCCGAAGGCCCCCGGCACCCCCAGAGCCCGAGAAGCCCCGGCACCCCCCGGAGCCCCGGAAGCCTCCGAAGCCCCCGGCAGCCCCTGGCGCCTCAGTCCCGCACGCTCCACCCGCTCGCCCGCAGGGCCTTCACCAGCCGCTTGACCGCCGTCGGCGCCACCGACAGCTGGACGAAGCCGACCTGCTGCCCGGTCGAGTGCTCGATGACGACGTCCTCGATGTTGACCCCGACGTCGCCGACCTCCCCGAACAGCCGGCCCAGCTCGCCCGGCTGGTCGCCGAGCACGACCGCCACCGTCTCGTACCGGGTGGGCGGCGCGCCGTGCTTGCCGGGGATCCGGGCCTGGCCGGTGTTGCCGCGCCGCATGACCGCCTCGATCCCGGCCGCGCCGGCCCGGCGCTCGCCCTCCTCGGCCGCCTCCATCGCGCGCAGCGCGGTGACGGTCCGGCCGAGGTCGAGGGCGACCTCGTCCAGGATGTCGGCGACCGCGCCCGCATTGGCGGAGAGGATGTCGACCCACATACCGGGGTTGGACGCGGCGATCCTGGTGACGTCGCGCACACCCTGGCCGGAGAGCCTTATGGCGGTGTCGTCGGCGTTCTCCAGCCGGGCCGCGACCAGCGAGGACACCAGCTGCGGGGCGTGCGAGACGAGGGCGACGGCCCGGTCGTGCTCGGCGGCGTCCATCACGATCGGCATCGCGCCGCAGAGCGCGACCAGCTCCAGCGCGGCGTTGAGCGTCTCGGTGTCGGTGTCGGCGGTCGGGGTGAGCACCCAGGGGCGGCCCTCGAAGATGTCGGCGCGGGCGGCCAGCGGGCCGGAGCGCTCGCGGCCGGCCATCGGGTGGCTGCCGATGTAGTGGACGGTGTCGCAGCCGAGTGCGGCGATCTCGCTGCCGGGGCCGGCCTTCACGCTGGCGACGTCGGTGTACCAGTGCGCCAGGTTGCGGCGCTGGCAGTCGGCGAGCACCTTGCCGACCAGCGCGGGCGGGACGGCGATGATCGCCAGGTCCACCGGGCCGTCGGCCGGATCGGTGGTGCCCGCGCCGAGCGACTCGGCGGTGCGGGCGGCGTCCGGGTCGGCGTCCTCCAGATGGACGGTCAGGCCGCGAGCGGTCAGGGCGAGCGCGGCGGAGGTGCCGATCAGTCCGGTGCCGACGACGACGGCAGTGCGCATGGCGGGTCGCTCTCCTCGATCACGATTCTCGACAGGTGCCGGGACCGTCCGGGAGCACCCGCGCCCCATCCTCCCTCATCCGCTGCGCCGAAGTCCCCACCTGCCACCCGGCAACCACGGGGGCAGTTCCCGGCAGCTCCCGGCACCGGCAACCACGGCGGCTCCGCCCCCGTCCCATCCAGTGCACACGCCGCACCCGGAAATCCGGCGACGCCCGCACCGAAGCCGGGCAGACTGGCCGCCCGGGCGAAGGAGCGGACGAGCAGGAGAGCAGGAGAGCAAGAGAGCAGCAGCAGTCGGCCGCGACGAGCGACACCCGGCACGGCGACTCACGACAACGCGGCACACGACAACGCACCACACGGCACACGGCACACGGCACACGGCACACGGCACACGGCACACGGCACACGGCAGGCAACACGCGAACGAAGGGGTTGCGCATGGACGATCAGCACAGCAGCCGAACGGGTCGGACGAAACCGCCGGCCGTACCGGCGCACCCGTCGGTCCTCGACTCCGTGGTGGTGTACGCGGAGGGCGCGGTGTGCCGCCGCCGGGCCACCGTACCCGTTCCGCGCGGCGGGCGGCTGCGGCTGACCGGCCTGCCCCTGTCCCTGGACGGCCGCTCACTGCGTGCCCGGGTGCTCTCCGGACCGGCCGGCGCGGCGGTCACCGAGGCCCGACTGGAGCAGGTCGCCGAACTGCGCGAGCCGACGGAACTCTCGGATCTGCAGAGGGAGTTGGACGAGGCCACCGAGCGCCGCAGCATGCTCGGCGAGCGCCGCAGGCTGGTCCTCTCCGCGATCGCGGACACCGCCGCCCTGCGCGCGGTGCCGCCCCGTACCCGGCGCGAGGAGCCGCTGCGCCGTACTCCCGCGGACGCCTGGCTGGAGCTCGCCGACTTCGTCGACGAGCGGCTGGCCCGGCTCCAGCAGCGCGCCGAGGAGCTCAACCGGGAGATCGAACTCGCCGACCACGAGCGTGACTCGGCGGCCGACCGGCTGGAGCGGGCGTCCACCGCCGACCGGGCCGCACCGGTCTCGACCACCGCCACCGTCCTGCTCACCATCACCACGCACGGCGCCGACCCCACCGACCGCACCGCCCCCACGGACGGCACCACCCTCACCGACAGCACTGCCGCCACCGCCGAGGACGACACCACCGCCCTCCACCTCGAACTGGAGTACGGCGTCCCCGCCGCCCGCTGGGTGCCCACCTACCGCCTGTCCCACCGGACCGGCTCCGACGCCGGCCACCTCCTCCTGCGCGCCGCCGTCGCCCAGCGCACCGGCGAGGACTGGACCGGCGTCCGCCTCGCCCTCTCCACCGCCGACCTCGACCGCCGCACCGACCTGCCCCGGCTCGCCTCGCTGCGGATCGGCCGCAGCCAGCCCGCCCCGCCGCCCTCCGGCTGGCGCGAGCCCCCGGCCGGCCTGTCCGACCTCTTCACCGGCTACGACGCGGCCGCGGTCCCGCCCCCGCCCCGGGCCGCCCACCTCGCCAGGCCCGTACCGGCCGGCCCCGTACCGGCCGGCCCCCGGCTCGGCGGAGCCCGACCCGCCGGCCCCCGCGCCGAGGCCTTCGCCGCACTGCCGGACGCCCCGCCCGCGCCCTCCGGCCGGTACGGCGGCGGCACCCTGAGCGTCAACGAGCCGATGGCCACGCCGACCACCGCACCGACGCCCCCGCCCGCCCCCGGCGGCTTCGCCGGCTACGGCGGCCCCCCGCTCCCCGTACTCGCCGCTCCCGCCGCCGTCCCCGCGGCCGCCCCGCTCCCGCAGGCACCGGGGGGCCGCCCACCGGCGGAGGCCCGACGCTCCCGCGGGCTCCGCCGCGGCGGCCTCGCCGTCCCGCCCCGTGCCACCGGCTTCGCCCCGGACGCCACCCTGCTCGACTACCCCGACCTCGTCCTGGCCGGCCCCGACGAACCCGCCGCCCGGCGCGGCGCCCTGCACCCGCGCCCCGAGCGGGTCGACCACGAGGAGCTGGACCGGGCCCTGCCCGGCGGCAACCCGGGCGAGCAGATCCGCCGCCTGGGCCTGCCCCGGCACGCCGTCCCGCCCCGCGAGTCGGCCGGCTCCTTCGACCACCGCTTCGACGCCGCGGCCCCCGCCGACATCCCGTCCGACGGCACCTGGCACACCGTCACCGTGGACGAGATCCCGCTCACCGTCCGCCCCGAGTACGTCACCGTCCCCGCCGTCGAGGAGAAGGTGTACGCGACGCTGGTGCTCGCCAACCGCACCGACCGCGCCGTCCTGGCCGGCCCGGTCGAGGTCACGGTGGACGACGAGTTCCTGCTCACCGCCGCCCTGCCCACCCTGGCGCCCGGCGGTGTGCGGCGCCTGGGCATCGGCGTCACCGAGAGCATCGAGGTGGCGCGCCGCACCGAGCTGCGCGAGGCCACCACGGGCATGCTGAAGGGCAACAGCACCGTGCTCGACCACCGGGTGCACGTCCGGCTCGCGAACCGGCTCGGCCGCGCCGTCACGGTGGAGGTCCGCGAGCGGGTGCCGGTCACCTCCGACGCCGAGGTCCGGATCGAGGAGCGGGCCGAGTGGCACGCCCCGACCGTCCCGACACCGGAGTGCCCGCCCAGCACCCGGCTCTGGCGGGTCGACCTGCCGCCCGGCGGCAGCACGGAGCTGGACGGCGGCTACCTGATCAAGATCCCGGCCGGAAAGGCCATCGTCGGCGGAAACCGGAGGAACTGACCATGAGCGGAGACACCACCCCGGAAACGAACGCCCTCCCCGTCACCGCCGTCACCTGCCTGGAGGACCGCAGCCAGGTCGAACGCACGACGACGGTCGACCTGGCTGCGGGCGTCCAGCGGCTGCGCCTCGGCCCGCTCACCGCCCTCGCCGTCGACCGCACCCTGCGCGCCGAGTCCGCCACCCCCGGCGTCCGCGTCCTGGACGCCCGGCTGGTCCGCGCCTGGACCCCGCGCGCCCCGCTGCCGCCCGGCCCGGACGACTCGGAACTGCGCCACCGGCTCCACCGGCTGGACACCGAGAGCCGCCTGGCCGACCAGACCCGCGCGCGGCTGGAGGCCCGGCTGGCCCTGCTCGCCCAGCTCTCCGCCGACCTGCTGCGCGAGATCGGCGAAGGCGCCGGCATCGGCGAGCTCGAACGCAGCCGATGGTCCCGCGAGCTGGACCGGGTGGACGCCGAGCGCGAGCGCTACGGCGAGGAGCTGCGCACCACCCACTCCCGGCTGCGCCGCCTGGAGCAGGAGCGCTCACAGGCCCTGATCGCGCTGGACGAGGCCGAGGAGGACCCGGCCGAGCTGACCGCCCACCTGGACCTGACCGTCGAGGCGGCGCAGGCCGGCCCGGCCGGGCTGACCGTCTCCCACCTGGTGCCCTGCGCGCTCTGGCGCCCGTCCTACCGCGCGACCCTGGGCGACGACGGCCTGCAGCTGGAGTCGGAGGCGGTGGTCTGGCAGCGCACCGGCGAGGACTGGACGAACGCCCGGCTCACCTTCTCCACTGCCCGCTCCGCGCTCGCCACCGACCCGCCGGCCGTCGCCGAGGACGTCCTGGTGCTGCGCGAGCGCACCGACGAGGAGCGCCGCACGGTCGAGGTCGAGCTGCGCGAGGAGGCGATCAGCGAGCTCGGGCCGAGCGGTGGGGTCCCCGGCGTGGACGACGGCGGCGAGGTCCGGGTGCTGCCCGCCCCCGCCCCCGCGACCGTGCCCTCCGACGGCCGGGCGCACCGGGTGCCGCTCGGTGCCTTCACCGGCCCGGCGAGCAGCGAGTACGCCTGCGCCCCGGAGCTGTCCCCGCTGGTCACCCAGGTGGTCCGGTTCCGCAACGCGGCGGGGCACCCGCTGCTGGCCGGGCCGGTCGAGCTGGTCCGCGGCAGCGGCTTCACCGGCCGGGGCGAGCTGCGCTTCACCGCCACCGGCGCCGACGCCGAGCTCTCCTTCGGCAGTTCGGACGGCTACCGGGTGGTCCGCGAGACCGAGGAGCGCCAGGCCACCGCCGGCCTCACCGGCCGCCAGACCACCACCCGCACGGTGCGGCTGCACCTGTCCCGCTTCTCCGGCCCGGAGGAGCACGACGAACGGATCGTCACGGTGCGCGAACGGGTGCCGGTCTCCGAGGTGTCGGCGGTCGAGGTCCGGCTGCGCAAGGAGGAGTGCGCCCCGGCGCCGGACGCCTTCGACGCCGAGGGCATCGTCCGCTGGGACGTCCCGCTCGGCCCGGGCGCCCGCCGCACGCTCACCCTGGTGTACGAGATCTCCGCCTCCGCCAAGGTGGCCGGACTCTGACGCCCGCCGTCGGGCAGGGCGACCACCGCCCGGCGGGTGACGACCGCTCAGGAACAAACCCGCAGACAACGGGTAGAAAAGGAAACATGATCCTCCACCTCGCCCCCCTGGACGACTGGCTGGCCGACCCCGGCCGCCCGTACGCCACCGCCTCGCTGCTGACCGACGGGTTCATCCACTGCTCGGCGGACGAGCAGACGGCGCTCGCGGTCGCCAACGCCTTCTTCGCCGACTCCCCCGACCCGCTGATGGTGCTGCTGATCGAGGAGTCGCTGGTGGAGCCGATGGTCAAGTGGGAGGCCCCGCACGGCGCCCCGCCGCCCGGGGCCACCCCCGACGTGCTCTTCCCGCACATCTACGGGCGGCTGAACCGCTCCGCCGTGGTCGGCCTGGAGAAGGTCGAACGGGGGCCGGACGGCCGCTGGTCCTCGCTCACCCCCTGGAGCTGAACCCCCGAGCCCAGCCCCGAGCCCGGCCCAGCCCCCGCTCCCGCTCCCGCCCATGCCCCCGGTGCGGGGCTCGGGTCCGGGGCCGGGGCCGGGGCTGGGGCCGGGTCCGGGATCAGAGCCACCCCCGCTCCCGGGCCGCCATGCCGGCCTGGAAGCGGGTGGTGGCGCCCAGCGAGCGCATCAGGCTCTGCAGACGGCGCTGGGTGGTCCGGGCGCTCCAGCCGAGCGAGCGGGCGATCGACTCGTCGGTGAGCCCGGCCGCCAGCAGGCCCAGCAGCTTGCGGTGGTCGGCCTCCGGCTCCGGCGACGCGTCCCCGCCGCCGACCGCGGCCTGCAGCCGGACGGCCCGCTCCCACTCCGCCTCGAACAGCGTGTCCAGTGCCTGGAGCAGCGCCGAGGGGTGGATCACGTAGGCGGCGTCCAGCACGCTGTCACCGACGCTGATCGGGATGATCGCCATCCGGTCGTCCGAGATGATCATCTTCATGGGCAGCGTCGGCCGGACCCGCGCCTCCTCGCCGTCCGCGACCCCGACCAGGATGTTCTTCTCCAGCCGCCCGGGCCAGGCCACCGCCTCCCGGTCGTAGACGGTCCGGAACTTCACGCCCTCGCGCAGCCGGCGGCGCTGCAGCGGCATCGGTGCCACCGGGTCCTGGATGTACGGCGGGCGGTCGAAGCCGCGCACCTGGTACTGGCTGGTCTCGGTGATGTGCTCCAGCCGCTGGGCGATCGCCTCGCCGCCGGTCAGCACCTCCACCGAGTGCGCCGGGTCGGTGTAGCGCGAGGCCTCCCGGAAGGCGTCCATCAGCCGGTGCATCTCGGCCCTGGCCTGCCGCAGCTCGGACTCCCGGTGGCCGATCAGGGTGCCGATCGCGACGTCCGGGGCGACCGCCAGGAAGCGCTGCCGGTCCACCGGCGCGCGGGTGGCCATGCCCTGCTGCGCCAGCCGGTCCAGGGCGCGCACGCCCTGCTGGAGCGTCAGGCCGCAGCCCTCCGCCAGTTCCTCCGCGGTGGACTGCGGATTGGCCACCAGCGCCGCGTACACCTGCCCGTCCGGCTCGGCCAGGCCCAGTGTGCCGAGGGCCTGTCCGCTGGCCCGCCCCAGTGGTGCATCGGACACGACGCCGTCTCCCCCTGTTCGCCCCTGCTCCGCCCACCGGCGCCCGTGCTGGCGCAGTCCCGCCACGCGGCGGGACGGTGGCCCGGTGGCCATCCTCTGCCACGGATCATGACGCTGACAAGGCCGTGACCAGCGGTTGCGTCCCGGCTCACACGACCCGCACGACCCCCGCACCCCGCCCGGACCGCACATCCCGCCCGGCGCCACATCCCGCACGGCAGAGGGCCCCCGGCCGCACCACGGCGACCGGGGGCCCTCAGAGACGGGCGAACGCGACGGCCTACAGGCCGACCTCACGCATCAGCTGGCCGACCTCCGGGTTGGTCAGGCGGCGCAGCCAGCCCGACTTCTGGTCGCCCAGGGCGATCGGACCGAAGTGCGTGCGCACCAGCTTCTCGACCGGGAAGCCGGCCTCGGCCAGCATCCGGCGGACGATGTGCTTGCGACCCTCGTGCAGGGTCACCTCGACCAGGTAGTTCTTGCCGACGTTGGAGATCACCTTGAAGCTGTCGGCGCGGGCGTAGCCGTCCTCCAGCTCCACGCCCTGGGCCAGCTGCTTGCCCAGGTCCCGCGGGATCGGGCCCTGGATGGCGGCGAGGTAGGTCTTGGTCACGCCGTAGCGCGGGTGGGTGAGGCGGTGGGCCAGCTCGCCGTGGTTGGTGAGCAGGATGATGCCCTCGGTCTCGGTGTCCAGGCGGCCGACGTGGAACAGCCGGGTCTCCCGGTTGGTCACGTAGTCGCCCAGGCACTGGCGCCCGTCCGGGTCCTCCATGGTGGAGACCACACCGGCCGGCTTGTTGAGCGCGAAGAACAGGTAGGACTGGGTGGCGACGGTCAGGCCGTCCACCTTGATCTCGTCGTTCTGCGGGTCGACCCGCTTGCCCTGCTCGGTGACGCGCTTGCCGTTGACCTCGACCCGGCCCTGCTCGATCAGCTCCTCGCAGGCGCGCCGGCTGCCGATGCCGGCCCGGGCCAGCACCTTCTGCAGGCGCTCGCCCTCGGGCTCGCCGAAGGTCTTGGGCAGCTTGACGGCCGGCTTGTCGTGCCGTGCGAGGACGGCGTCCTCGATCTTGGCCTGCAGCTCGCGCGAGCGCTGCGGCTGGCGGCGCGGGTCGCCCGGGGCGCCCTGGCCCTCACGGCGCGGGCGCGGGGCCGGACCGGGGCGCCGGCCGGCGAAGCCGCCGCGGGCGGGGGTGGCGTTCGGGCCGCCGCCGTACTCGGGGCGGTCGTACTTGCGCTCCTCGGGCCGCAGCGGGCGGTCCGGGTACCGGCGGTCGTCGCGCCGGTCGTCCCTACGGTCGTCCCGACGGCTGTCGCGGCCGTACGAACCGGAGCCGCCGCGCGAGCCCGAACCCGAGCCCGAGCCGCCGCGGCCGCCGCCCCCGTAGGAGCCACCGCCGTACGAACCCCCGCGCGCGCCCGAGCCGCCGCGGCCACCGCCGCTGCCGCCGTAGGAGCCGCCGCCCCGGCCCCCGCCCTGTCCGCCGCGACCGCTCCCGCCGCCGCTGCTGTTCCTGCCGTTGCCACTGCTACGCATCAAAGTGTCCGTACGTCGTTCCGTCTGGGATGTGCGGTCGTTTCGGCCGACCTCACCGCCCCCCTACCGATCGGGCCCGGCCCGACCGGCCTCGCCACTGCCGTCCGCGGCCTGCGCGGCAGCGGCGGCGACCGCCTCCGCGATCATCGTGCCCTCCAGGGACTCCGCTTCCACGTCGTCGACCTCGGGCAGGAAGGGAGCGAGCTCCGGCAGCTCGTCCAGGCCGCGGAGCCCCATCCGTTCCAGGAAGTAGTTCGTCGTCCGATACAGGATCGCACCTGTTTCGGGCTCGGATCCGGCCTCTTCCACCAGTCCTCGCTGTACCAGGGTACGCATCACGCCGTCACAGTTCACACCGCGGACGGCGGAAACCCGCGATCTGGACACCGGCTGCCGGTAGGCGACCACCGCCAGGGTCTCCAGCGCGGCCTGGGTGAGCCGGGCCTGTTGGCCGTCCAGGAGGAAGCGGTCGACGGCCGCGGAGCAGGTCTCGCGGGTGTAGAACCGCCAGCCGCCGGCCACCAACCGCAGGTCGAAGCCGCGGCCCTGGGCGGTGTACTCGGCGGACAGCACGCGCAGCGCCGCGGCCACCTCGGCCCGCGGCCGCTCCAGCACCCCGGCCAGCCGCTCCTCCGCGACCGGCTCGTCGACGACCATCAGGACCGCTTCCAGCTCGGCCCGCAGTCCGGCGTCGGCCCGGGGCCCGGCGTCGGCCGGCAGCGCGGGGACGGGCGGCTGCGCGGAGCCGGGGGACTGCGCGGAGCCGGGCGGCTCCTCGGCGCCGGAAGTCGACGGAGCCGACTTCTGGTGCACCACCCGGGCCGCCGGCTCGGCCGCCACGGGCTCGACGGGCTCCGCGGGTTCCACACGTTCCCCGCGGTCCGCCGGATTCGTGGTCTCCACCGGCACCGGGTCCGGCAGCAGCTCGAAGGCCGGCTCCATCCACTCCTCGGCCCGCGGCTGCCCCGGCAGCCCCAGTGGGCGCCGCACCGGCCGCCTTCCCTCGTTCCCGCCGCTCATCGCCGCTCGTCCTCCTCCGCCTCGCCCGGGGCCTCACCCGGGGCCTCACCCGCCGGCCGGTCGAACTCGTCCGTCACCTCGACCGCGACCCGGCCCTCCTCCGCCACCCACCGCACCCGCAGCTCACCGAGCGCCTCCGGCTGCTCGAAGTCGAGCACCCGCTCCCGGTAGAGCTCCAGCAGCGCCAGGAAGCGGGCGACCACGACCAGGGTGTCCGGCGCGTCCTCCACCAGCTGCCGGAACGAGGCCTCGCCCAGCTCGGCGAGCAGCCCGACCACCAGCCCCGCCTGCTCGCGCACGCTGACCGGCGGGGTGTGGATGTGGTCCACGTACACGACCGGCTTCGGCTTGGGCTCCATGGCCCTGGCGGCCAGCTCGGCGAGGCGCTGCGGACCGATGGTGATGACCACCTCCGGCAGCAGGTCCGCGTGCCGGGGCTCCAGCCCGACCGTCCGCGGGCGCCGCAGCAGCTCGGCCGCCCAGCGCTCGCCGAACAGCGCCGCCGCGCGCTTGTACGCCCGGTACTGCAGCAGCCGGGCGAACAGCAGGTCACGGGCCTCCAGGACGGCCAGGTCCTCCGCGTCCTCGACCTCCGCCGCGGGCAGCAGGCGGGCGGCCTTGAGGTCGAGCAGGGTGGCGGCCACCACCAGGAACTCGGTCGCCGCGTCCAGGTCCCAGTCCGGGCCCATCGCCCGGATGTGCGCCATGAACTCGTCGGTGACGGTCGCCAGCGCCACCTCGGTGACGTCCATCTTGTGCTTGGCGATCAGGCTGAGCAGGAGGTCGAAGGGGCCCTCGAAGTTGTCCAGCCGCACCCGGAAGCCGCCCCGCGACCCGTCCTCGGTCGCGCTCACGGCGGTTTCAGCTGGTTCGGTGGTGCTCGGCATGACGGTCCATCTTCACCCGTCCCCGCCCCGCGCTCCGCCCCGGGCCCCCCGACACGCCGCCCGAGGGCCCGCCCACGCCCCTCAGCCCGGCGCGCAGGCCTATCACCCGCCCGGAACCCCGGCCAGGGCCCCACAGCCCCGAGAACGCCCCTCCAGCGCCCGCCACGGACCCAGCAAGCCGTGCCTCACCCCGGGGCAGCCACCGCATGAAGCCGACTCATGGGCCTCGGCATCCGACCCGGCGACCTCATGAGCACCATGAGCGCCGCTCATGCCCCGCAACGTCCGACCGACGGCCCTCATCCCGCGCCCCAAAAACCACACGAGCCCCATGAGCCCGGCTCATGCCACCCGGCACCCGATCAGCAACCCACAGCCCCGAGGGCAGACGCACCCATGAGCGGACCTCATGGCCCTCGGCACCCGATCAAGAAGCCACAGCCCCGCCGCACACGACAGCCCCATGAACCCGACGCATGACTCTCGGCGCCCGGCCCGCGGCCCGCACCCGGAGCGAGCGCCCCCATGAGCGCGCCTCATGACCCCCAGCACCCGATCAGGCCCAACCCCGAGGCAGCGACCTCATGCCCACGGGTGAAGAGTCCTGGCGCCCGGCCGCCCAGCGGCGGGCCTCCGGCGCCGGGCCCGAGGCCCTCGGCGCCCCTGTCGGGCTCTCCGGCCGACCTGCCGGCCCTACCGCGCCGCCCGCCTTACCGCCCGCCGCGCCCTACCGCCCGCCGCGCTCTACCGCCCGCGCGACCCACCGGCCCGCCGCGTCCTACCGGCCGCGCAGGCGCCGGACCAGGATGGAGGCCTCGCCCCGCTGCTCCAGGTCCGCCAG
The DNA here is from genome assembly GCF_044541955.1 of Kitasatospora sp. NPDC085464. Classification (NCBI taxonomy): domain Bacteria; kingdom Bacillati; phylum Actinomycetota; class Actinomycetes; order Kitasatosporales; family Streptomycetaceae; genus Kitasatospora; species Kitasatospora sp. NPDC085464. The sequence continues at coordinate 25,252 of NZ_JBITTM010000066.1, read as the reverse complement.
GACGACCGCGATGGCCTCCCGCACGATCCGTCCGCGGTCCACGGCCAGGCCGTGCTCACCGCGCAGCACCAGCCGGGTGTGCTCAAGGTCCATGAGCTCCTCGGCGGACACGTACACGGTGATCTTCTCGTCGTGCCGCTCGCGCCCGCTGGGTCGGCGCGGCGCGCGGCCGCGCGGCCGTGCGCGCCCGGCGGCACCGGCCTGCTCCTCGGCGGTTCCCGCGTGCGCCCGGGCCGCCGGAGCGGCGGCGGCGCCTCGGCCCCCCGGCACGGTCGTGCCGACCGCCTGGGCACCCGGCGCGACCTGGGCCCCGCCCGGCCGCTGGACGGGCGGCTGCGCGGGCGCCGGCACGACGCCGGACGCCTGCTGCTCCGGCGTCAGCTGCCTGTCGCTCTGGGAGCCCTGGGAGCCCTGAGCACCCTGGTGACCCTGAGCCCCATGGGGCCCCGGGACGCCCTGGGCACCCTGTGCGGACTCGGCGCCCTCGGCGCCGTCCGAGCCGTTGACGGTCCGCGCGGTCTCCGGTCTGGATGCCTCGGCGGCCGGACGCGGCGCGAGGGACGGCGACAGCGCCATCCCGCCGGTGGTCCGGAACAGCTCGTCGGCACCCGGGAGACTCACTCGGCGGGGCGGCACCGGTCGAGCACCTCCCTGGCGAGCTGGCGGTAGGCGGCGGCACCGACCGAGTTGGTGGCGTACGTGGTGATGGGCTCGCCGGCGACGGTGGTCTCCGGGAACCGCACGGTCCGCCCGATGACGGTGTGGAAGACGTGCTCGCCGAACGCCTCGACGACCCGCGCCAGCACCTCGCGGCTGTGCACGGTGCGCGAGTCGTACATGGTCGCGAGGATGCCGTCCAGGCGCAGCTCGGGGTTGAGCCGCTCGCACACCTTCTCGATGGTCTCGGTCAGCAGCGCGACACCGCGCAGCGCGAAGAACTCGCACTCCAGCGGAACGATCACGCTGTGAGCGGCCGTCAGTGCATTGACCGTCAGCAGGCCCAGCGAGGGCTGGCAGTCGATGATGACGTAGTCGTAGTCGGGCAGCAGCGGCTTCAGGGCGCGCGCCAGCGCGGACTCCCGGGCCACCTCGCTGACCAGCTGCACCTCGGCGGCGGAGAGGTCGATGTTGGACGGCAGCAGGTCCATGCCCGGGACCGCGGTCTTCAGCAGCACCTCATCGGCCGTCAGGCCCCGCTCCATGAGCAGGTTGTAGACGGTGACGTCGAGCTCCATCGGGTTGACGCCGAGGCCGACCGAGAGCGCGCCCTGCGGGTCGAAGTCGACGAGCAGCACCCGGCGGCCGTACTCGGCCAGCGCCGCGCCCAGGTTGATGGTCGACGTGGTCTTGCCGACGCCGCCCTTCTGGTTGCACATGGCGATGATCTGGGCGGGGCCGTGCTCGGCGACCGGCGCGGGGATCGGGAAGTACGGCAGCGGGCGGCCGGTCGGGCCGACCCGCTCGCGGCGCTGGCGCGCGGCGTCGGGGGCCAGCGTGGCGGCGTACTCCGGGTCCGGCTCGTACTCGGCGTCCGGGTCGTCGTAGGCGCCGTAGGCGAACTCTCCGTAGGCCAGGCCGTAGGCCGCCAAGTCGGTGTCGTGATCGGTCACCGTGGTCACCTGTGCTGTGTTCTGGCGTGCTTCGAAGGTGCGGAGTGCGACCGAGCCGACCTCGGCCGAACCCACGGAGGGCTGCCGGGCCCCGGGCTCCACACTCGGCTGGCCGGCGGTGTGCTCCGCCAGTCCTGGCTGACCACCCCCGGGAGCAATTGTCGACTCATTCACAAGTCGTCTTACCTCCTTGGGCATCCAGGACTCTATGTCGATTCGTCAGCGTGGCAGCATGCCGACGGTTTGCGACTCTAGGCCGTTCAAGGCGTTCGCAGCAACACAATCCACGGTAGTGGGCAGGATGTGTCGACTATCAGGCGGGCTGCTGTCAAGGGATGAGTGGGTCATCGACCCCGACGTTTCTGCGGGCGGGTGACACGACCGACGGAAATTGACGACAGAGCGACCTACCCGGTCAACCGGCCGTTCACGGGCACGGCCAAGCCCCCGACCCGAAGACATCGGATCGGGGGCGAACGACCGCCGTGCGGTCAGGGGGTTCAGGCGAGCACGCTCTCCAGGGAGACCGACTCCAGGCCGAAGGCCTCGGCCACGGCCGGGAAGGTGATCTGGCCCTCGTGCACGTTCAGGCCCTTGGCGAGCGCCGGGTCACGGCGCAGCGCCTCCTTCCACCCGCGGTTCGCCAGCTCGATGACGTACGGCAGCGTGGCGTTGGTCAGCGCGTAGGTGGAGGTGTTCGGGACGGCGCCCGGCATGTTGGCCACGCAGTAGAAGACCGAGTTGTGGACCTGGAAGGTCGGGTCGTCGTGCGTGGTCGGGTGCGAGTCCTCGAAGCAGCCGCCCTGGTCGATGGCGATGTCGACGAGCACGGAGCCCGGCTTCATGCGGGAGACCAGCTCGTTGGTGACGAGCTTCGGGGCCTTGGCGCCCGGGATCAGCACGGCGCCGATGACCAGGTCGGCGTCGAGGACGGCCTTCTCCAGCTCGAAGGAGTTGGACATGATGGCCTTGATCTTCGTGCCGAAGATGCGGTCGGCCTCGCGCAGCTTGTTGATGTCGCGGTCCAGCAGGGTCACGTCGTAGCCCATGCCGATGGCGATGGTGGCCGCGTGCCAGCCGGAGACGCCACCGCCGATGACGACGGCCTTGGCCGGGTGGGTGCCGGGCACGCCACCGGGCAGCACGCCGCGGCCGCCGGCCGGACGCATCAGGTGGTAGGAGCCGACCTGCGGGGCCAGGCGGCCCGCGACCTCGGACATCGGGGCGAGCAGCGGCAGCGCGCCGTTGCCGAGCTGCACGGTCTCGTACGCGATGGCGGTGGTGCCGGAGGCGATCAGAGCGTCGGTGCCGGAGCGGTCGGCCGCCAGGTGCAGGTACGTGAAGACGGTCTGGCCCTTGCGCAGCCGGTGGTACTCGGAGGCGATGGGCTCCTTGACCTTCAGGAGCAGGTCGGCGGTGGCCCACACCTCGTCGGCGGTGGGGAGGATGGTGGCGCCGGCGGCCACGTACTCCTCGTTGGGGATCGAGGAGCCGAGACCGGCGTTGTCCTCGATGTAGACCTCGTGTCCGTTGCGGACCAGCTCATGCACGCCGGCGGGCGTGATGGCCACGCGGTACTCGTGGTTCTTGACCTCGCGGGGGATGCCGACCTTCACGACTGAACACGTCCTCTTGCCATGGGGGTCCCGACCGGAGAAGACCGGTGGGCGACGCGCACGTGGGGAAGCCTCCGGGCAGCCCGGGGCGGGGATCGCTGCGCGACTAGGTCCGAGTGTAATGAAGCCCAGTCGGCGTGTCAGCCTTCCAAAGTGAATAATTTTCCCGCACGCATTGGCAGGTTCGTAGGCTTCCCCTGCGACTTACCTACCAAAGACGTCCCAACCGGGCATCTTCGACAATACCTCTGAAACGCCCGTCACCACCCGGCGTCGACGCGTTCCCGCAGGTCCGCGAGGGCCGCCCCGACGGCTTCCCTGGCGCGTTCGTCGCCCAGCCGGCGCAGCACGGCGAGGGCCGCCCGGTACTCGCGGTCCGCCTCGTCGAAACGGCGCTGGGCGGTGTGCGCCTCGGCCACCCGGGCGAGCAGCCGGGCCTCGGCCGCGTGGTCCCCGAGCGACTGGCGCAGCCCGAGCGCCCGCCCGTACCAGTCGGCGGCGCGCACCGCGTCGCCGAGCGCCCGGTGGCAGCCGGCCGCGCCCTCCAGGGCGCGCGCGCAGAGCGGTTCGTCGTCGGCCTTCCGCGCGTGCTCCAGGGCGGCCCGGTAGTGCGCGGCCGCCTGCTCCCAGCGGCCGGCCGCGACCTGCAGGTCACCGAGGTTGAGCAGGGCGGCCGAGGCCCGGCGGGGCCGGCCGTTGCGCTCGGCGACGGTCAGCACCAGTTCGTGCAGCCGGTAGAGGTCCGCGGGCGCGGGGGCGCCGGTCAGCGGCAGTGCCCGCAGCAGCGCGGTGACCAGCCGCCCGGCCGAGCCGTCCAGGTCGCCCTGGCCGATCGCATCGGCCACCGCGCCGAGCAGCAGCTCCCGCTCGCCGAGCAGCCACTCACGGGCGTGCTCGGGCGAGTGCAGCCGCAGCGCGGCCGGCAGCGGGTCGGGGGCGGGGCCGCCCTCGGGGTCGAGCAGCGCACGGGCCGACTCGGTGAGCCGGACCAGCCGCTCCAGCAGCCGGGCCCGGGCGAGTTCGGTCTCGGCGGGCCGGTCCTCCTGCTCGCGGAGCCGGACCAGCCGGGGGTAGAGGCGCCCGGGCACCCGGTAGCGCGGGGTGCCGTCGGCGGCCGGCGCCTCCGCGCCGAGCAGCTCCCGCTCGGCCAGCGCGGCCAGGGTCGCGGCCGCGTCCGGCACCGGGCAGCCGACCAGGGCGGAGGCGGTGCGCGGGTCGGCGGTCTGCGCCGGGGCCAGGGTGAGGGTGCGCAGCATCCGCGCCTGGGCGGCCGGCAGCCCGCGGTACAGCAGCGTGAACGCGCCGAGCAGCGGGTCGTTGTCGGGGACGGGCACCGGCTCGGCCGGCTCCGGACCGGGCTTCACCCAGGCCGCCCGGTCGCCCGCCGACTCGACACCGGGAGCGGCCGCCCCGGCACCGGGAGCGACCCCGCCCTCCTCTTTCTTCTTTGGCGCGCTCCCCGACCCGTTCGCCGACCCGTTCCGTGACGCGTCCTTGCGTGCGTCCTTCCGGGCGTTCGCCGACGGCTTCGCCTGCTCCGCCCCCGCCTTCACCGCGTCGTCCGCGGCGCCCTTGGCCCCCGGGGTCGTCCCCGTCTCCTCGCCCACCACCCGGGTGAGCTCGCGCGCCGCGTCGGTGACCGCGGTCTTCGCGTTCCCCCGCAGCCACCCCGCCATCAGCCGCAGCGCGGCCGGCCGGGCGGCGCAGGCCTCGGCCAGGTCGGCCGCGCCGACCGGGTCGCAGGAGACCCGGGTGCCGCCGACCAGGTCGGCCAGCAGTTCGCCGGAGGCCGTCCGGTCCAGCCCGCCGAGGATCACCGGGTCGATGTCCTCGATCCCGGTGAGCGGCCCCGCGGTGGTGGCCAGCACCAGGCAGCCGGGCTCGTCGGCGAGCAGCGGCCACACCTGTCCGGCGTCCCGCACGTCGTCCAGCACGAGCAGCACCCGCAGTCCCGCCAGCGCCTCGCGCAGCGCGACGCAGCCGGGCTCGTCCCGTCCGTCCTCGACCACCCCGGGCAGCGGCACGGCCGATTCCGGGTCGAGCTGCTCCAGCAGCAGTCGGGCGGCCCGAGCGGGCGGGACCCGTCCGCCGTCGGGGGCGGAGAGCCGGGCGAACAGCACGCCGTCCGGGTAGTCGGCGGCGACGGTGCGGGCGAAGCGTGCGGCCAGCGCGGTCCGCCCGGAGCCGGGGCGCCCGGCCAGGACCAGGACCGGGCAGCGGCCGCTCACCGGACGGGTGGCGGCCGCCCGCAGCGCGGCGAGCTCGGCGCGCCGGCCGACGAAGAGCGTGGGCCCGGCCGGGAGTCGGTCCAGGCCTGGGACGGCCCCGGCGGGCACGTCGGGGCCGGGGTCCGTCGTCGCCGTCTTCCTCGCCACCCGTGCCACTCCCGACGTCATCCCGCGCTCGGCATCCGGAGCTGGGCATCCGGCGCTCGGCATCCGGACGGGGTGCCCGGTGCTCAGCGGAGGCGGCCCGGGACGGGCGCCCTGTCTGCGAAGCGTAGTTCGACCGTCCGGCTGAGCCGAGGTGACCGGTCGTACGAACCGGCGAATCACCCGGGCGAATCAACCGGGCGGTTCGCCGGAAGGTGCGCGGGGTGGTTCGCCATCAGGTGCGCCATCAGGTTCACCGGACGGTTCGCCCGGCGGCTCACCGGATCCGCCGGGCGGTTCGCTCACGCCTCGAAGGGCCGGGCCGGCCAGGGCGAGTCCGCCGGGCGCAGCGCGTCCAGCCCGTCCGGGCCGGTGAGCGCGGCGTGCACGGCGAGGGTGCCGGTGATCAGGGTCGGGTTGTGCAGCTGTCCGGCCTGGATCAGCCCGATCAGTTCCGGCACGGGCACCCAGGCGACCTCGATCTCCTGCTCCTCGCCCTCGGCGGCGTAGCGCTCGCCCTCGGCCGCCGCCAGGTCGGTGGCCAGGAACATCCGCAGCGCCTCGTCGGTGCCGCCCGGCGAGGTGTAGTAGTCGGCGAGGATCCGCCAGGTGCCGGCCTTGCAGTGGGCCTCCTCGTACAGCTCGCGCTGCGCGGCGTGCCAGGGGTTCTCGCCGGGGACGTCGAGCAGGCCGGCCGGCAGCTCCCAGAGCCGCTGGCGCACGGGGTGGCGGTACTGGCGCAGGACCAGCACCCGCTGCTCCCCGTCCAGGGCGAGGACGGAGACCGAGCCGGGGTGGGTCTGGTAGTCGCGGCGGGCCCAGCTGCCGTCGGGCATCCGGACCTCCTCGCTGCGCACGCCGGTGACCTTGCCCTGGAACGGCGTCCCGCTCGCCCGGACCTCCCACTCCTCGGCCACGTCGGCGATCACCGGGTCGCTGTGCTCGTCCATCGCTCTCCCCTTTTCGTCAGTACGACACAATCTAACGCCGGACGGCGGCCCCGCGGGAATCGCGGGGCCGCCGTCCGGTGAACGACCGAGGCCGGTGAGAGGAAAACTACGCGGAGGCCGCGGTCTTGATCTCGATGGCGGCCTTGACCAGGCCCGCGAACAGCGGGTGCGGGCGGGTCGGGCGGGACTTCAGCTCCGGGTGGGCCTGGGTGGCCACCAGGTAGGGGTGCACCTCGCGCGGGTACTCGACGTACTCGACCAGGTCGCCCTTCGGCGAGAGGCCGGAGAACTGCAGGCCGGTCTTCTCCAGGTCCGCGCGGTAGGCGTTGTTGACCTCGTAGCGGTGGCGGTGGCGCTCCTCGACGTACTGCTCGCCGCCGTAGACCTCGCGGACGATCGAGCCCTCGGCGAGCTTGGCCGGGTAGAGGCCCAGGCGCATGGTGCCGCCCAGGTCGCCCTTGCCGTCGACGATGGCCAGCTGCTCGGCCATCGTGGAGATGACCGGGTGCTTGGCGGCGGCGTCGAACTCGGTGGAGTTGGCCTCGGGCAGGCCGGCCAGGCTGCGGGCCGCCTCGATGACCACGCACTGCAGGCCCAGGCACAGACCGAGCAGCGGGACCTTGTTCTCACGCGCGAAGGTGATGGCGCCGACCTTGCCGTTGACGCCGCGGTCGCCGAAGCCGCCGGGGATGCAGATCGCGTCCACGTCGCCCAGCTGCTCGCGGGCGCCCTCGGGCGTCTCGCAGTCGTCCGAGGTGACCCACTTGATCTCGACCCGGGCGTTGTTGGCGAAGCCGCCGGCGCGCAGGGCCTCGGTCACCGACAGGTAGGCGTCGGGCAGGTCGATGTACTTGCCGACCAGGGCGACCTTGACGATGTGCTGCGGCTCGTGGACGCGGCGCAGCAGGTCGTCCCAGGTGGTCCAGTCCACGTCGCGGAACGGCAGGTCCAGGCGGCGCACCACGTAGGCGTCCAGGCCCTCGCCGTGCAGCACCTTCGGGATGTCGTAGATCGACTTGGCGTCGATGGCCGCGACCACGGCCTCCTCGTCCACGTCGCACATCAGCGAGATCTTGCGCTTGATGGCCTGCGGCACCTCGCGGTCGGCGCGCAGCACGATGGCGTCCGGCTGGATGCCGATGTTGCGCAGCGCGGCGACGGAGTGCTGGGTGGGCTTGGTCTTGAGCTCGCCCGAGGGGCCGATGTACGGCAGCAGGGAGACGTGCACGAAGAACACGTTGTCCCGGCCGACCTCGTGGCGGACCTGGCGGACGGCCTCCAGGAACGGCAGCGACTCGATGTCGCCGACGGTGCCGCCGACCTCGGTGATCACGACGTCGACGTCCTCGGTCGCCATCCGGCGGATCCGGGACTTGATCTCGTTGGTGATGTGCGGGATGACCTGGACGGTGTCGCCCAGGTACTCGCCGCGGCGCTCCTTGGCGATGACGGTCGAGTACACCTGGCCGGTGGTGACGTTCGCCGAACCGTGCAGGTTGGTGTCCAGGAACCGCTCGTAGTGGCCGATGTCCAGGTCGGTCTCGGCGCCGTCGTCGGTGACGAACACCTCACCGTGCTGGAACGGGTTCATGGTGCCCGGGTCCACGTTGAGGTACGGGTCGAGCTTCTGCATCGTGACGCGCAGGCCGCGGGCCTTGAGCAGGGCTCCGAGGCTGGAGGCGGTGAGCCCCTTGCCGAGCGAAGAGGCGACACCCCCGGTGACGAAGAGGTGCTTGGTCGTCACGGCTCGGCCGTTCGCTGCCTTGCCGGAATGGGGCTGTGCCAAGAGGGGGCTCCCGTGGGTCGCGTGTCGAAAGTGACGTGGGCGGGAGGCTCGGGGTTCGCCGGGCGACGGTGGCGGGTGCTGGGCACCGCGCTCGAAGAGTCGCCGGTTCGGCTGGTCCGGGGCGTTTGATCCCGCCGGTCCACGGGATACCAGGGTAACAGTGACCCGACCCGGACGCCGTTCGGGCCGCGCGCGCCGCATCTGGGGCGCACGCCGGGCGCACCACCGGCACATCATCCGCCGCATGAGTCACACCGGTCGCACGACCCACCGGACCGGGCCAGCCGGCCGTATCCGTCCGGGTCATCGCGGCTCCTCCACAGGGACCACCCGGAGGTGATCCTTCCGGACCATCCTGCGCCACGCCTCCGCGATGCACGGCATTTCCGCCGAATTGCGGCGCCACACCGGGCGGCGCCCGCGTGCTTCGCCCCTTTCGTCCGTCGTAAGCTGCTCGGACGCATCGCCGACAGCACGAGCACGCGGAGGGCGTGGGAGGGTCAGGACGCTCCCGGTCCCCGATGCGCGACCGGACCTCCCCGTATTGCAGCTCCTCCCCACCCACTCCAGGGGCTCGACCGAGCCCCGCGCGGACACTCCAGCAAGGCCTGCCACCACCCCCCGGCAGACCGGACGTCCCGGGGTGGACCTCCGGCCCCGCAGACCCGCTCCCTCGTCTCGCCGATGCCCTGACCACATTGCGAACTGGAGATCCACGTGGCCGGCCGTATCGAGGACTACGCACTCATCGGGGACATGCAGACCGCCGCCCTGGTCAGCAGGGACGGGGCGGTGGACTGGCTCTGCCTGCCCCGCTTCGACTCGCCGGCCGTGTTCGCCGGCCTGCTGGGCACCGATGAACACGGCTTCTGGCGGATCGGCCCCGCCGAAGCCGTCCTGACCGAGGTCCCCGCGCCCGCCACGGCCACCGCCCCCACCACCGGGGGCCGGGTCCGCCTCGCCGACACCGCCGACCTCCGGGTGCCGCCGCCCACCGCCGCCGCCCCCGCGGTGCCCGCCGACCGCCGCCGCTACCGGGGCGACTCGCTGATCCTGGAGCAGGAGTGGGACGCCCAGGGCGGCACCGTCCGGGTGATCGACTTCATGCCGCCGCGCCCGCTGGCCGGCAAGGACGCCGTCCCCCAGGTGATCCGGATCGTCGAGGGCGTGGCCGGCACCGTCCGGATGCGCTCGGCGCTGCGGATGCGCTTCTCGTACGGCCGCATCGTGCCCTGGGTGCACCGCGTCGAGCAGGCCGACGGCACCCACCGCACCGTCGCCATGGCCGGACCCGACTCCGTCTGGCTGGACGGCGTCTCGGAGACCTACGGCCGCAACCTCACCACCTACGCCGACTTCACCGTCACAGCAGGCGAGCGGATCGCCTTCGCCCTCACCTGGCAGGCCTCCCACCTGGACGCGCCCCGGACCCCGGACGCCGAGGTGATGCTCGACGCCACCGCCGACTTCTGGCACGAGTGGGCCGACCAGTGCACCTACCAGGGCCCCTACCGCGAGGCCGTGGTCCGCTCCCTGATCACCCTCAAGGGCCTCACCTACGCCCCCACCGGCGGCATCGTCGCCGCCCCCACCACCTCGCTGCCCGAGGACATCGGCGGCGAGCGGAACTGGGACTACCGCTACACCTGGCTGCGCGACGCCGCGATCACCCTCTCCTCCCTGCTGCGCACCGGCTACCGTGACGAGGCCAAGGCCTGGCGCGAGTGGCTGCTGCGGGCCGTCGCCGGGGACCCGGAGAACCTGCAGATCATGTACGGCATCGCCGGCGAGCGCGAGCTCACCGAGTCCTCGTTGGACTGGCTGCCCGGCTACGAGGGCTCGCAGCCCGTCCGGGTCGGCAACGGCGCCGCCGGGCAGCTCCAACTCGACGTCTACGGCGAGGTGGTGGAGGCCCTCCACCTGGCCCACATGACCGGCCTGGTCCGCAACGACCACGCCCACCACCTGCAGCTGCGCCTGATCGAGTACCTGGAGGAGCACTGGCAGGAGCCGGACGAGGGCATCTGGGAGGTGCGCGGCCCGCGCCGGCACTTCGTCCACTCCAAGGTGATGGCCTGGGTCGCGGTCGACCGCACCATCAAGCTGCTGGAGCAGACCCCCGAGGACGCCCCCGCCGACGGTCACCTGGAGCGCTGGCGCGAGCTGCGCGAGACCATCCACCGGGACGTCTGCGAGAAGGGCTACGACCCGGAGCGCAACACCTTCACCCAGTACTACGGCGGCAAGGAGCTGGACGCCTCACTGCTGCTCATCCCCCAGGTCGGCTTCCTGCCGCCGGACGACAAGCGCGTGATCGGCACCATCGAGGCGATCCAGCGCGAACTGTCCACCGAGGACGGCTTCGTGCTGCGTTACCCGACCCACGACGAGTCGGGCAACAACGTGGACGGCCTCTCCGGCCACGAGGGCGCGTTCCTGGCCTGCTCGTTCTGGCTGGCCGACGACCTCGCCATGATCGGCCGGGTGCAGGAGGCCCGCGACCTCTTCGACCGGCTGCTGTCGCTGCGCAACGACCTGGGCCTGCTCGCCGAGGAGTGGGACCCGCGCCTCAAGCGCCAGGTCGGCAACTTCCCGCAGGCCTTCAGTCACGTCCCGCTGATCGACACCGCCCTGCGGCTGACCGCGTGCGGCGCCGCGTACCTGTCCGCCCAGCCGGACGGCCGGGCCGCCGACCGCGTCGAGCAGGCGACGGTCTGACGCACCGGAGCCGGCCCGGAGCGTGCCCTCGGCGTGCTCGGAGCCGCCTCGGGACGGGCTGGGGGCAGGGCCCTAACTGCGCTGCACCAGCTCGTCGTAGGTGCTGAGCACCTGGGCGACGGTGGCGGCCTCGTCCGGCCAGGTCTCGGCCTGCTGCCGGCCGGCCGCCACCAGCGCCTCGCGGCGGGCCGGGTCGGACAGCAGCCCGCGCACCGCGCCGCCGATCGCGGACGGGTCGCCGGAGGGCACCAGCACGGCGGCGTCACCGACCAGTTCGGGGATGCCGCCGACGGCGGTGGCGACCACCGGCACGCCGGCCCGCATCGCCTCCTGCACCACCAGCGAGCGGGCCTCCCAGCGGCTGGGGACCACCACCACGTCGGCGGCGGCCAGCAGGTCGGGCACGTCGGTGCGGTAGCCGAGCAGCCGCACCGGGAGCTTCTCGGCGGCCGCCCGCTCACGCAGCGGGCCCGCCTCCGGGCCGTCCCCGGCGAGCAGGACCAGCGGCTCGGGGTCCAGCGCGGCCAGCTCCCGGGTGGCGTCCAGCAGCAGCCCGAAGGCCTTCTGCGGGACGAGCCGGCCCACCGCCAGCACCAGCGGGCGGTCCGGGCCCCCGCCGAGCAGCGCGGCGCGCGCCTCGGCCCGGCCGAGCCGGCCCTCGGGCATCGGCGGGGCGGCCACCGGGCCCAGCCGGGCGTCGGTGGCGCCCAGTTCGCGGGCCCGGGCGACCAGGTCGGAGGAGGCCCCGAGGACCAGGTCGGCGGCGCGCGCGACCCGGCGCTCCATCAGCCGCTGCAGCCGGCGCTCCATGCCGGTGGCCAGCAGCGCGTGGTGCGAGGTGACCACCAGCGGGGTCTCCGGGCGCAGGCCCGGGAACCGGCCGGCGGTGCGCAGCGCGAGGTCCGAGAGCAGCCCGGCGCGCAGCCCGTGGGCGTGGACCACGTCCGCGCCGGTGAAGGCCCGGCGCAGCTCGCCGATCGCGGTGGCGTCGCTGCGGGCGCCCGCGGTGGGGGTGATGTCGACGGTGTGGAACCTGGCGCCCGTGCGGGAGAAGCCGAACAGCGCCTCCGTGCCGGCCGGCGCGCAGACCGTGACGATCACCCCGTGCGCGACCAGGCCCTGGGCCAGGGAGCGCACGTGCGCACCGATGCCGCCGGTGCTGGCGGCCAGGACGAGTACCACGTGCAGCTGCCCCGGTTCCGGGGCGGCCGCGGTGGCCCGGGCGGCGGAATGGTCCACGTCGTCTCGCATCCGACTCGATCAGGTTCGCGCGCCGCTTCGCGAGGATTGCCCGCCGGGCGGCGCTCGGGGCTGGGAAGCCAGTGTCCAGCGGCCACCATGCCAGGTCGGCGGCCCTCTTGGACAGTCGGCGCCACCGGGGCGCGTCGCCGACGGTCCGCGGGGCCGCCGGCGCCGGCTACCGGTGGCGCGGGGCCCGGGCGGCGGCCAGCAGTTCCTCGGCGTGGGCACGGCCCAGCTCCGAGTCCTCCAGGCCCGCCAGCATCCGGGAGAGTTCGCGCACCCGCTCCTCGTCGTTCAGCACCTTGACCCCGCTGCGGGTCACGGTGCCGTCGTTGGTCTTCTCCACCACGAGGTGCCGGTCCGCGAACGCGGCGACCTGCGGGAGGTGGGTGACCACCACGACCTGGGCGGACTCGGCCAGCTTGGCCAGCCGGCGGCCGATCTCGACCGCGGCCTTGCCGCCGACGCCCGCGTCCACCTCGTCGAACAGGTAGGTCGGGACGGGGTCGGCGCCCGCGAAGACCACCTCGACGGCGAGCATGACCCGGGACAGCTCACCGCCGGAGGCGCCCTTGGCGATCGGGCGGGGCTGGGCGCCCGGGTGCGGGGCGAGCAGCACCTCGACCTCGTCCACGCCGTGCGGGCCGTACGCGACGGTGCGGCCGCCGACCTCGATCCCGCCGAGGTCGTCGACCTGGCTGATCGAGAAGGTCACCCGGGCGTGCGGCATGGCGAGTTCGGCGAGTTCGGCGGACACGGCCGCGGCGAAGCGCCCGGCCGCGGCCTGCCGGGCGGCCGACACCTCGGCCGCGAGCTCGGCCAGCTCGGCCCGCAGTTCGGTCTCGCGGGCGCCGAGCTCGTCGATCCGGTCGTCGTCGCCGTCGAGTTCGGCGAGCCGTACGGCCCCGGCCTCGGCCCAGGCGATCACCTCGGCGAGGGTGTTCTCCTCGCCGCCGTACTTGCGCAGCAGCTGGGCGAGCACGGCCCGGCGGTCCTCGACGGCGGCCAGGCGCACCGGGTCGGCGTCCAGGTCGTCCGCGTAGCCGGCCAGGTCGCCGGCCACGTCGGCGAGCAGGTAGCCGACCTCGTTGAGGCGGTCGGCGAGGGCGGCCAGGCGCTCGTCGTGGTGGCGCACGGCCTCCAGGGCGCGACGGGACTGCCCGAGCAGGGTGCCCGCGTCCAGGGCCTCCGGGTCGGCCGGGTCGCCGGCCAGTGCGGCGTGTGCGAGGGCGGCGGCGGAGGACAGCGCGTCGGCGTGGCCGAGCCGCTCGGCCTCGGCCGCGAGCTCGGCGTCCTCGCCGGCCACCGGCTCGGCGGCGGCGATCTCGTCCAGGCCGAAGCGCAGCAGGTCGGCTTCCTGGGCGCGCTCGCGGGCCCGGGTGGTCAGCTCCTCCAGGGTCGCGGAGACCTCGCGCAGGGTGCGGTAGGTCTCCCGGTAGCGGGCCAGCGGCTCGGCCACCGCCTCGCCCGCGTACCGGTCCAGCGCGCCGCGTTGGCGGGCCGGGCGCAGCAGGCGCTGCTGGTCGGTCTGGCCGTGCACGGCGATCAGGTCCTCGCCGAGTTCGGCGAGCAGCCCGACCGGCACGGCCCGTCCGCCGACGTGCGCCCGGGAGCGGCCCTCGGCGGAGACGGTCCGGCTGATCAGCAGGGCTCCGTCGTCCAGTTCCGCTCCGGCCTCGACGGCCCGGGCCGCCACCGGGGAGTCGGCGGGCAGTTCCAGCCGGCCCTCGACGACGGCCCGTCCGGTGCCGTTGCGCACCAGGCCCGGGTCGGCTCGCCCGCCGAGCAGCAGGCCGAGGCTGGTGACGACCATGGTCTTGCCCGCGCCGGTCTCACCGGTCACGGCGGTGAAGCCGGGGGCCAGTTCGACCACCGCGTCGTCGATGACCCCAAGATCCCGTATCCGCATCTCGTCCAACACGGAGACGACCATACGAGGTTCCGCCCCCGGCGCGCGACGAGCGACAACGGCGCGCGGCAACTCCGTGCCCCGAAGTTCACCCCTTCCGGCGGTTTCGCGCGGGCTGCGGCCCGGGTGTGGGCGCGGTCACAGGTGCGGTGCACAGGGGCAGGAAGACCTGCACCAGGGGGCCTATGGCCAGCGCGTACGCGACCGTGCCGATCCCGGCGGTGCCGCCGAGCAGCAGGCCGACGGCCAGGACGGTCAGCTCGATGCCGGTGCGGATCAGCCGCAGCGAGCGGCCGGTGCGCCGGCGCAGGCCGGTCATCAGTCCGTCCCGCGGGCCGGGGCCGAGGCGGGCGCCGATGTAGAGGCCACTGGCCAGGCCGTTGAGCACGATCGCGCCGGCCATCACGGCGATCCGCACGGGCAGGGCCGCGAAACCGTCGACGACCCGCAGGGTGAGGTCCATCGCCGCGCCGATCACCAGCACGTTGGCGACGGTGCCCGGCCCCGGACGCTGGCGCAGCGGTATCCACAGCAGCAGCACCAGGGCGCCGCAGATCGTCACCCAGGCCCCGACCGAGAGCCCGATGCTGCGCTGCAGGCCCTGGTGGAGGACGTCCCAGGGGTCGAGGCCGAGGCCGGAGCGGAGCATCAGCGCCATGCTCGCGCCGTACAGGGCGAGGCCGGCGAACAGCTGCGGGACCCGGCGGCCCAGGCCGTGGGTGTCGCCGAGGACGCGGGCCGCGAGGCTGCTCTCCCCGGCGGGTTCTCCGGTCCTCGGTACGGGCGTGCCCGGTCGGGGCGTGGTCGACGTGGCCACTGGTGCTCCTGCGGTGGTGCTGCACCTCCGGTCCGCCCGGCGGTGGCGGCCGGTACGGCCACCCTGCCATGATGGACGAGCCAAAACGGCCCAGCCCAGGGCCAATCCCGAGCAACTGGACTGATATCCATGGCCGACTGGCACACCACCGTCACCCCGCCCGCGCTGGCCCGGCTGCTCGCCACCGCCCGGCTCCCCGAACCGGCCGCCGCCCGCCGGCCCGCCTACCGCACCCTCGCCGGGCAGATCCGGCTGCTGGTCACCGAGGGCCGGCTGCCGGTCGGCGCCCGCCTGCCCGCCGAGCGCGAGCTGGCCACCGCCCTGGAGCTGAGCCGCACCACCGTCGCCACCGCGTACGAGACGCTGCGCGGCGACGGCTACCTGCGCAGCCGGCGCGGCGCGGGCAGCTGGACCGCGCTGCCCGAGGGCGCCCCGCCGCCCGGTGACGCCCTGCACCCCGTCCCGCCGGACGAGCAGGGCCGCACCCTGGACCTCGGCGTCGCCGCCCCGCCCGCCCCGCAGCCCTGGTTCGGCGCCGCCGCCGCCCGGGCCGTCGAACAGCTGCCGTACTACGCCTCCGGGCACGGCCACTACCCCACCGGCGTCCCGGTGCTGCGCGAAGCCGTCGCCCGCCGCTACACCGAGCGCGGACTGGCGACCACGCCCGACCAGATCCTGATCACCACCGGCGCGATGGGCGGCCTGCACCTGGTCCAGCGGGTGCTGGTGGGCCGCGGCGACCGGGTCGCCGTCGAGGCGCCCAGCTACGCGCACACCCTGCAGGCACTGCGGCTCTCCGGCGCCCGCCTGGTCCCGGTGCCCTTCGCGTACCGCCCGGGACCGGACGGCGGGCCGGCGCCGCGGTGGGACGCGGAGGAGTGGCAGCGGGTGCTGCGCGGCGCCGCGCCCAGGCTCGCCTACGTGATCCCGGACTTCCACAACCCGACCGGCGCGCTGATCGGCGAGGAGCAGCGCCGCGAGCTGCTGGCCGCCGCCCGGGCCGCCGGGAGCATCGTGCTGGTCGACGAGACCACCGCCGAACTCGGCTGGGGCGTACCGGAGTCCGTGCCGCTGCCGCGCCCGGTGGCCGCGCTGGACCGGTCCGCCCAGGTGGTCACCGTCGGCTCGGCCGGCAAGCTCCTGTGGGGCGGCCTGCGGATCGGCTGGGTCCGGGCCGCGCCCGCGCTGGTGCGCCGACTGGCCGGCGAGCGGGTCTACAGCGACGTCGGCACCCCGGTGCTGGACCAGCTGATCGCCGCCGAACTGCTGGGCGAGCCGCTGCCCGCCGTACGGGCGCACCAGCTGGCGCGGCTGCGGGCCACCGCGCACGCCTTCGCCGCCGCGCTGCCGGAGCAGCTGCCGGACTGGAGCTTCCCGATGCCGACCGGCGGGCTCGCGCTGTGGGTCTCCACCGCCGGCCTGTCCGGCGCGGCGCTGGCGCAGGCCGGGGAGCACGGCGGGGTGCGGGTCGCCTCGGGCAACCGCTTCGGCTCGGACGGCGCGTTCGAGCACCACATCCGGATCCCGCTCACCGTGCCCGCCGCGACCGTGCCGGCCGCCGTCGGCCGCCTGGCCGCGGTCGCCGCCCGCGCGGCGGCGGGCGGGCGGCTCGGCCCGACCGACGAGGCCCAGCCGCTGGCGGTCTGACGGACCGTCCGCGGCCGGGCCGGAGCCGGACCGGCGGTGCGGTCCGGCCGTGCGCTCCTAGTGGTGGTTCGCCCGGCCGCGCCAACCCGTCACCGGCAGCGCGAACTTGGCCACCAGCCGGTCGGTGAACGGCGCCCGGTGCAGTCTGGCCAGCCGCACCGGGGTCCGGCCCCGGCGGACCTCCACCCGTGCCCCGGCGGGCAGTTCGACCGAGCGCCGCCCGTCGCACCAGAGCACGCCGTGCGGCGTCTTCGGCTGCACCTCGACGGCCAGCACCGACTCGGGCGAGGTCACCAGCGGGCGGGCGAACAGCGCGTGCGCCGAGATCGGCACCATCAGCAGCGCCTCCACCTCGGGCCACACCACCGGCCCGCCGCCGGAGAACGCGTACGCGGTGGAGCCGGTCGGCGTGGCGCACACCACGCCGTCGCAGCCGAAGTTGGAGACCGGGCGGCCGTCCACCTCGGTCACCACCTCCAGCATCCGCTCCCGGGACGCCTTCTCGATCGAGGCCTCGTTCAACGCCCAGTCCTCGTGCACCACGTCGCCGTTGGTTCGGACGATGACGTCGATCGTCATCCGCTCCTCGACCTCGTAGTCCGCGTCGACCACCCGCTCGACCACCACGGCCAGGTCGTCCCGCTCGGCCTCGGCGAGGAAGCCCACCCGGCCCAGGTTGATCCCGAGCATCGGCAGCCCGTGCGAGCGCGCCAGCTCGGCCCCGCGCAGCAGCGTCCCGTCCCCGCCAGCCACCAGGATCAGCTCGCAGCCGTCCGCCGCCCCGGGGCCCTCGGCCACCTTCTCGACGCCGTCCGGCAGGTCCAGGTCGACCGCCTCGGCCTCCAGCAGTCTGATCCGGAGCCCGGACTTCAGCAGCCCGTGCACCAGGCCCTCGACGCTGCGCAGCGCCGCCTCCCGGCCGGTGTGCGCGATCAGGAAGACCGTACGTTCTTCATCGCTCATGCCGCTGCCCTCTCCCTCACGCCTGCCGGGTCTCTCATGGCCCCGGTGCGGCCGCCATACAGCATGACGGGCCGGACGTCCGCTGAGCACCCTACCGGGGCCCCTCCGCCACGGCCCGGTCCGCGTCCGCGGGGTCCAGCTGCGGGGCGTCCCGCCGCAGCCACAGGAAGTACTCCACGTTGCCCGACGGTCCCGGCAGGGGGCTCGCGGTGACGGCGCGCACGCCCAGCCCGAGCTCCCACGCCTGCCCGGCGACCTGGCGCACCATCTCGGCGCGCAGCTCCGGGCTGCGCACCACCCCGCCGCTGCCCAGGCGCTCCTTGCCGATCTCGAACTGCGGCTTGACCATCAGCACCAGGTCGGCGTCCTCGGCCGCGCAGGAGGCGAGCGCCGGGAGCACCAGGCCCAGCGAGATGAACGACAGGTCGCCCACCACGAGGTCCACCGGGGTGCCGCCGATGAGGTCCAGGGTCAGCTCACGCACATTGGTGCGGTCCATCACGGTGACCCGCTCGTCGCTCTGCAGCGACCAGGCGAGCTGCCCGTACCCGACGTCCACCGCCAGCACGCGGGCCGCCCCGGCGCGCAGCAGCACGTCGGTGAACCCGCCGGTGGACGCACCGGCGTCCAGCGCCCGGCGGCCCTCGACCACCAGGCCCTGCGGCACGAAGGCGGCGAACGCCCCGGCGAGCTTGTGGCCCCCGCGCGAGACGTAGTCGGGGTCGTTCTCGTCCTTGGCCACCACGACCGCCGCCGAGGTCTCCACCTGGGTTGCCGGCTTGGTCGCGGTGGTGCCGCCGACGGTCACCCGGCCGGCCGCGATCAGCTCGGACGCGTGCTCACGCGACCGGGCCAGCTTGCGGCGGACCAGCTCCGCGTCGAGTCGGCGTCGTGCCACTGCCACTGGTGTTTCAGCTCCTACGGGTCCCGCGGGTCATTCCTGGTCGAGCGCGGCCAGCGTGTCGGCCAGCCGCTGGTGAACATCTTCGTACACCGCGACGTGCGCCTCGGCGGGGGCCCCGTCCAGAGCCTCCAACCGGGCCAGTGCGGCGTCCACCACGGGATGGCCGGTGGGCTGCAGGTCGACGCCGAGCGGCTCCGCCCCCGGCGCCGGCCCGGTGCCCCCGGGCGCTGCGGCCGGCTCACTCGTCCCGGGCATCGGGCTTCTTCACGCTGGTGGCCTTGCGGACGGTGGTCTTCCTGGTCGCCGTGCGCTTCGCCGGTGCCTTGGGCTGCGCGGCCGACTGCTCGGCGGCGGTGCCCCGCCCGGCGGAGGCGGTCTTCTTGACCGTCGTGGTCTTCTTGGCAGCCTTCGCAGCCTTCGCAGCCTTGGCGGGCTTCTCGGGCGTGGCAGCCGCCTTCTCGGCCGCGGCCTTCCCGGCCGCCGTTCCGGGCGTCGCCGTCTTCTCGGCGGCGCTGTCCCCGGCCGGGGCGGCCTTCTTCACCGCCGCCTTCTTCACCGCCGCCTTCTTCACCGCGGCCTTCTTCACCGCGGCCTTCTTCGCCGCCGCCTTCCGCGCGGGAGCCTTCTGCGCCTGCTCCTTCGGCTCCGGCGGCGTCGGCGAGAACCGCGCGGCCGGCGGGACCGGCGGGACCGGCGGGTCGACCTCGACCGGCGCGTCCACCTCCACCCGTTCGGCGATTATCGGCTCCCCCGTCGACCGGCCGGACGGTTCGTCCTCGTACTCCCAGCCGCGCCCGAACAGGTCGTCCGCCCGCGGCGCCGGCACCGGTTCCTCCGAGCCGTACGCACCCTCGCCGGGCGACGCCGGGGTCTCCTCCTCGACCTCGCGCAGCTTGCTCTCCAGGTACGCCAGCACCACGCCGACCTTGGTGACCTGGTCGCCGACCTTCTCGAAGACCTTCTCCGCCTCGTTGCGCGCCACCCCGACCGCCAGGTCGACCCCGGCCAGCCCGGCGGTGACCGCCTCCCCCGCCAGCGTCTGCAGCGTCTTCGCCGACGGCGGGAACTCCCCGCCCAGCCGGCGTTCGACCTCCGTGACGTCGACCCCGGCCTTCTCCAGCATCGAGGCGGCCGTCACGACGACCCGCTTGCCGACCTCCTCGACCACCCCGGCGGCGGTCTCCGCCACTCCCCGAACCGTCCTCGGCAGCATCCGGGTGCCTCCCAATCGCCTTCGCGTCGCTCCGTCGCCCTCAGTACCCGGGCCGTTCCGGGCACCCCACGGACGACGCTACCGCCAAAACCCCGCTGAGGTACCGTGGCCCGCAGTCAGCACCGTAGCGACCGGGGGAGGGAGCCGCCGCCCATGGCCGATGTCGAGGAGTGCCGGGAGGCCCTGGAACAGCTCAGCCGGAACATGTCGCAGTCCACCGGCAACGTCCGCAAGGCCGCGTCCCTGGACCGGTCGCTCAGCTGCCGGATCACCGACCTGGACCTGACCTTCACCGGGCGGCTGCGCGACGGCCGGATCCAGGACGTGGTCACCACGCCCGGCCCGCCCGCCGAGAAGGCCGATATCCGGCTCACCATGAGCAGCGACGACCTGGTCGCGATGGTCGACGGCCGCCTCAACTTCGCCGCCGCCTGGGCCGGCGGGCGGGTCCGACTGGAAGCCGGCTTCCGCGATCTGCTGCGGCTGCGCACCCTCCTCTGACGTCGGCCCCGGCCCGCCACGTTCCGCAGGAGCCGGGACCACCGGGCCCGGGCGGGCCTCAGAAGCCCAGCTCGGCCAGGGCCTTCCGCCCGTCCACCGGCTCACCGTCCGCGTCCAGCGCCGCCCACGCCGCCGCGCACAGCGCCCGCAGACCGTCCCAGCGGTCGCCGGACCCGGTCAGCCGCAGCGCGCCGTCCTCCACGCCCGCGACCCGGCCGCCGCACGCGAAGCCGCCGTCCTCGGCCGTCACCGACGCGTGCGGGACCAGCAGCCCGCGCAGGTCGGCCGCCAGGTAGGTCGGCCGGTGCTCGACCGGGGCCGCCAGCAGCAGCTCGGGGGTGGTCACCCCGGTGAAGACCAGCAGGCTGTCCACCCCGCCGTTGAAGGCGCCCTCGATGTCGGTGTCCAGCCGGTCCCCGACCACCAGCGGCCGCTTCGCGCCGGTGCGCAGCACAGTCTCGCGGTGCATCGGCGGCAGCGGCTTGCCCGCCACCTCCGGCTCCACCCCGGTCGCCGCCCGCACCGCCGCGACCAGCGTGCCGTTGCCCGGCGCGATGCCGCGGGCCCGCGGCACCGTCAGGTCCAGGTTGGACGCCACCCACGGCAGCCCGCTCTGCACCGCGTACGAGGCCTCCGCCAGGTCCGCCCACCCCACCGAGGGGTCGAAGCCCTGGACCACCGCGAGCGGCTCGTCGGCCAGCGAGCGGACCGCGACCAGCCCCAGGTCGGCCAGCGCCTCCTCCAGCCCGAGGCCGCCCACGACCAGCACCTTCGCCCCGGCCGGGACCTTCTCGGCAACGACCCGGGCGGCCGCCTGCGCCGAGTTGATCACGTCCGTCGGCTCCGCCGGCACGCCCAGCTCGGTCAGGTGCTCGGCCACCACCCGCGGCGGGCGGGAGGCGTTGTTGGTCACGTAGGCCAGCCGCATCCCGGCCGTCCGGGCGGCGTCCAGGGCGGACACCGCGTGCTCGATCGCCCGGGCGCCCGCGTAGACCACGCCGTCCAGGTCCAGCAGCGCCGTGTCGTAGGCCTCGGTCAGCGGCCGCTCGATGCCGCCGGGGGCGGTCCGTCGCACGGGGGTGGCCGAATCGGTCATGGCTGCGCTACCTCATTCACTGCGTCGTCGTTCACTGCGCCGTCGTTCACTGCGCCGTCGTTCACTGCGCCGTCGATCACGTCGTACACCTCGCCGCCGCACCACGCTGTGCGACGCCGCGCCCACCGGCACCGGGCCCGTCGGGCCCCACGGTAGGCCCGGCACTCACCGGCCCGGCATCCGTCGGCCCTGCGCCCGTCGGTCAGCCGTCGGCCGGTCGGACGTCGCCCTCGGCGCCGTCCGGCTCGCCCCCGGCCCGGTCCGCCTCCCCGGGCGGGGGCGCCAGGTACCCGGGGGCCCCCGGCAGCAGCGGGCCGTACGCGCCGGCCCGGGCCGCCAGCGTCGCCCGGGTCTGCCGCAGGGCCGTCCGGTAGTGGTCGGTCTCCGGCCGCATCGCCACGGCGAGCGCCAGGTGCTCGGCGGAGGTCTCGAAGTCACCCAGCCGGGCTGCCGCGACCCCCCACCCGAACTGAGCGTAGTCGTCCGACGGGTCGGCCAGCGCCACGGCCCGGAAGTTCTCCAGCGCGGCGGCGTACGAACCCGCGTCGAACTGGGCCCGGGCCAGGGCCTCCCGGATGCTGCGGGAGTGCGGCTCGGCCGCCACCGCTCTCGCCAGCAGCTGCTCGGCGGCCGCCGGGTGGCCCTGCGCCAGCAGCTGCGCACCGCGGCGGAACCAGTCGTACACGTCCCCTGCGGGCTCCCCGGACCGGCTCTGCGGCGGCACCCCGCCGACCGGCCCGCCCGACCCGGTCGGACCGCCGCCGTCCACCCGTTCCTGCCCGTCGTCCATGCGGTACCTCGCCCTCGGTCGCGCACCCGCCCCACGAGTCGGCACGGGTGTTCCGATCTCTCAACAACGCGTACCCGGTTACGATGCCCAGAATGAGCACACCCAGTGCAGAAGACGGAGTCGAGACTCCCGAGGGCGGCCCCGGCGATCCCGGGCACGTCGCCACCGCCGGCCTGTCCCTGTCCCCCTTCCGCGGCCTGCGCTACGTCCCCGACCGGGTCGGCGCCCTGGCCGCGGTGACGTCCCCGCCGTACGACGTGGTCGACCCGGGCCGTCGGCTCGACCTGGAGACCGCCGACCCGCACAACGTGGTCCGGCTGATCCTGCCCAGGCCCGAGCCCGAGGACGCCGGCGACCGCCCCGACCGCGACACCCGGTACCGGCACGCCGCGCGGCTGCTGGCCGCCTGGCAGCGCGAGGGGATCCTCGCCGCCGACCCGGCCCCCGCGATCTACGTGTACGAGCAACGGGTCCCCGCCACCGCCGACTCCCCCGAGCTGCTCCAGCGCGGCCTGATCGGCGCCCTCGCGGTGAGCGGCCGCGAGGCCGGCGTCGTCCTCCCCCACGAGGACGTGATGCCCCGGCCGGTCGCCGACCGGGTCGGCCTGATGCGCACCACCCGGGCCAACCTCGAACCGCTGCTGCTCACCTACCGGGGCAACGGCGGCGCCTCCGGCGTGATCGAGCGGACGGTCGAGGGCGAGCCGCTGATCTCCACCGCCACCAGCGACGGCACCCACCACCGGCTGTGGGCCGTCACCGACCGGGCCGACATCGCCGAGATCAGCCGCGACCTGGCGACCTGCCGGGCGCTGATCGCCGACGGCCACCACCGCTGGGAGATGTACCTGCGCCTCCAGCGCGAGCACCGCCACCTGCCGCGCAGCCCCTGGGACCGCGGCATGGTGCTCCTGGTCGACACCGCCCGCTACCCGCTGCGGGTCCGCGCGATCCACCGGGTGCTCTACCGGCTGCCCGTGGCCGAGGCACTGGAGAAGCTCGGCGACCACTGGAAGGTCAAGGAGGTCCCGGGCCCGCTGCCCGCCGCGCTCCAGGCACTCGCCGAGCAGAAGCGCCACGGCGGCAACGGCTTCGTGCTGACGGGTGGCGACGGCGTCTACTGGCTGCTCGGCGAGCCCGACGAATCGCTGCTGGACGCCACCGTGCCGCGCGACCGGCCGGAGGAGTGGCGTCACCTGGACGCCACCGTCCTGCACTCCACCCTGCTCGACCGCACCTGGCACGTCCCCGACGGCCCGGACGACATCGGCTACCTGCACACCGCCGTCGCCGCCGAACGGGAGGCCGCGCGCACCGGCGGCACCGCCGTCCTGTTGCACCCGGTCCGGGAGAGCGTGGTGCGCCGACTGGCCGAGCAGGGCGTCACCATGCCGCGCAAGTCCACCTCCTTCGGGCCGAAGCCGGCCACCGGACTGGTGCTGCGCAACCTCACGCTGGGCTGACCCCGCGCCGGGCCGTCTCCGCGCTTCGCCGCGCGGTGTCACGGGCCCGGACGCCGTGAGGCCCTGCCGTACCCCGGGAAGTCCGGGAACGGCAGGGCCTCACGGCGTTACGCGATCGCTCAGCTCTTGGCGTCGGCCTCATCGGCCTTGACGTCCTCGGCCTCGGCGTCGTCAGCCTCGGCGTCCGCGGACTCGACGTCCGCGGACTCGACGTCCTTGGCACGCTCGGGCACCACGCCGTCGAAGTCCTCGTCGATTTCGAGGTCGTCCTCGTCGTAGAACTCCTCGACGTCCTCCTCGTCCTCGAAGATCACGCGGTCGTCGGCGACGTCGCCGGTGCGCTTCTTCGCCGGGGCGTCGGCCTGCTCGGCCTCCTCCTCGGCCAGCTCCGGGTCGAGCGCGTCGGTGAACTCCACGCCGTCGATCTCGGCGAGCCGCTCCGAGGCGTTGGTGGTGCCGTCGGTGTCGGCCTCGGCCGCCTTGGCGAACCAGTCACGGGCCTCGTCGCCACGGCCGGCCGCGATCAGCGCCTCGGCGTAGGCGTACCGCAGGCGCGCGGTCCACGGCTGCACGGAGCTGGAGGCCAGCTCCGGGCTCTGCAGGGTCACCACGGCCGCGTCGAACTGCTCCATGTCGCTGCGGGCACCGGCCGCCACCAGGCGCATCTCCACCTGGCCGGCCTTGTCCAGCTGCTTCACCTCGGGCTCGCCGGCCATCGCCAGCGCCCGCTCCGGACGGCCCAGACCACGCTCGCAGTCGGCCATCACCGGCCACAGGTCCGCGCGGCCGGTCATCCGACGGGCGGCGCGGAACTCGGTCAGCGCCTCGGAGTAACGCTGCGTCATGTACGAGGCGAAACCGGCCGCCTCACGGACGGCGGCCACGCGGGACGCCAGACGGAGCGCGACTCGCGAGTACTGGTAGGCCTCCTCGGCCTCGCCGTCGAGCAGGCGGGCCACCATCACCAGGTTGCGGGCGACATCGTCCGCGAGGGTCTTGGGCAGGCTCTTGAGCTCCTGGCGCACGTCCGCGTCCAGCTCGAAGCCGGTGACGTCCTCCGGGATCGGCAGGCGCTTGACGGGCTCGTAGTTGCCACGGCGGTCGTCGTAGTCCCGACGGTCCCGGTCGTCACGACGGTCGTCGCCGCCGCGGCGGTAGCCACCACCCTGGCGGTCGTCACGGCGGAAGCCACCGCGCTCGCCACCACGGTCGTCGCGGCGGAAGCCGCCACGGTCGCCACCGCGGTCGTCACGGTCACGACCGTAACCGCCGGAGGGACGGTCGCCGCGGTCGCGGTTGAAGCCACCGGAGGGGCGGTCGTCGCGGCGGAAGCCACCGCGCTCGCCGCCACGGTCGTCGCGGTCACGGCCGTAACCGCCGGAGGGGCGGTCGTCGCGGCGGAAGCCGCCACGGTCGCCACCGCGGTCGTCACGGTCGCGGTTGAAGCCGCCGGAAGGACGGTCGTCCCGACGGAAGCCGCCGGAGGGGCGGTCGCCACGGTCGCGGTTGAAGCCGCCGCCGGAGGGGCGGTCGTCGCGGCGGAAGCCGCCACGGTCGCCACCGCGGTCATCGCGGTCGCGGTTGAAGCCACCCGACGGGCGGTCGCCACGGTCGCGGTTGAAACCACCGCCGGAGGGGCGGTCGTCACGGCGGAA
>NZ_JBITTM010000065.1:0-49292 GCF_044541955.1 Kitasatospora sp. NPDC085464 | reverse complement strand
GACCCGTCAGGAACCGACCCGATCTGGTGATCCGTCAGCGAGCTCATCAGCGTCTCCCTTGATCAGGGTGTCCACCTGATTCATGACACTCCCGCGGGCAGGGGGGTGGGCGCCGGCGGAAGGCTGGGGCGCGCCGGGTTACTTCGTGCGCGGCTGGTTGAAGCGGAGCATGTTGCCCGAGGGGTCGCGGAAGGCGCAGTCGCGGACGCCGTAGGGCTGGTCCATGGGTTCCTGGAGGACTTCGGCGCCGGCGGCGCGGATGCGTTCGAAGGTGGCGTCGCAGTCGTCGGTGCGGAAGATGACGCCGCGCAGCAGGCCCTTGGCGAGGAGTTCGGCGGCGGCCTGGCGGTCGTCCTCGGAGGCGTGCGGGTCGGCCAGCGGGGGTTCCAGGACGATCTCGACGCCGGGCTGGTCGGGCGAGCCGACGGTGACCCAGCGCATGCCCTCGAAGCCGACGTCGTTGCGGACCTCGAAGCCGAGGACGTCGCGGTAGAAGGCGAGGGCCCGGTCGTGGTCGTCGACGGCGATGAAGCACTGGGCGAGTTCGATGCTCATGGCGTCACGCTACGGGAGAGGGCCCGTCCTTGGTCCCCGTACGCCGGACCGGTCGGGTGCGGATCTTGGCGACGCAGGCGGGGATCGCGGCGCCGTCGCCGTGGTCGCGGGCGCGGTAGGCGCTGGGGCTCTCGCCGACGAGTTCGGTGAAGCGGGTGCTGAAGGAGCCCAGCGAGGTACAGCCGACCGCCATGCACACCTCGGTGACGCTCAGGTCCCCGCGCCGCAGCAGTGCCTTGGCCCGTTCGATCCGGCGGGTCATGAGGTAGCTGTACGGGGTCTCGCCGTAGGCGGTGCGGAAGCTGCGCGAGAAGTGGCCGGAGGACATCAGCGCGGTGCGGGCGAGCGCGGGCACGTCGAGGGGCTGGTCGTAGTCGCGGTCCATCCGGTCGCGGGCCTGGCGCAGCCGGACGAGGTCGGCCAGGGGTACGCGGGTGGCGCGGCCGGCGGCGGGCGCGCGGCTCGTACCGGGCTCGCGGGGTTCGGGGGTGGACACACCAGCCACCGTACCCACCGCCGCCGACACTCCCCCGGCTTTCCCCGGCTTTCCCCCGGCTTTCCCCGGTCCGGCTGCGGGTTCCGCCGGCTTCCCCCGTCCGGCGCGGCCCGTTGGCGCCCGCGCCGCCGTGCCGCCCACCCTGGGGGGACGGCCGGGCGAGACGGACGACGGAGAGGGTGGCGGGGTGGAGAGCGACGGAACCGCCCCGCGCGCGCCCGGCAACCGGGCGGTGGTGCTGGGCGTGCTGGCCGCCACCGCCGTCGTGCTGCTCGGGCAGGCGGCCAGCGGCAGCAGCGCCCGGCTGGTGCTGCTGCTGGTGTTCCTGCCCGCGTTCCTGGCGGGCCGGGGCACGGTGGCGCAGACGGTGGCCGTCTCGGTGTGGGTGGCCGCGGTGGTGGGGGTGAGCACGGTGCTGTTCCCGCCGCCGGACCTGGAGGCGCGGGTGGGCACCCTGGTGGCGGTGGTCGGCGCGGAGGCCGCCGTGATCGGGCTGTGCGCGCGGCGGGTGCGGCGCGAGCGGGAGCTGTCGCGGATGCGCCAGAGCGCGGTGGCGCTGCAGCGCCAGTTGCTGCGTCCGCTGCCGGTGACCACGGCGGACGTGCGCCTGGACGGGCTGTACCGGCCGGTGGAGGAGGACGCCATGGTGGGCGGCGACCTGTACGACATCGCCGAGACCCCGCACGGCACCCGGGTGCTGGTGGGCGACGTGCAGGGCAAGGGCCTGCCCGCGATCGGTACGGGCTTCGCGGTGCTGAGCGCCTTCCGGGAGGCGGCCTTCCGCGAGACGGAGCTGACCGCGGTCGCCGACGCCCTGGAGGCGGCGGTGGAGCGGCACAACGCGTACGTGGTGCAGAGCGGGGAGCAGGAACGTTTCGTCACCGCGACCGTCCTGGGCACGGCCCCGGACGGCGGCACGGCCCCGGACGGCGGCGCGGGCCCGGACGGCGGCGCGGGCCCGGACGGCGCGGCGGACGGCGGCGGCATGGGTGCCAGCACGGGTGAGGAAGCCTGCACCGAGCTGCAGGCCGTCAACTGCGGCCACCTCGCCCCCTACCTGCTGCGTGCCGACGGCCGGGTGGAGCCCGTCGCGCTGCCGACCGGGATCCCGCTGGGCCTGGCCTCGCTCGCGGAGCTGACCGGCGGGGCGCAGCCGCGTACGGTCCGGCGGGTCGTGGTGCCCGCCGACGGGGTGCTGGTGCTGCTCACCGACGGCATCACCGAGGCGCAGGACGCCTCCGGCACGTTCTACCCGGTCGAGCAGGGCCTGGCCGATCTCGCCGCCACCCCGGCCGAGGCCCTGCCCGGGGCCCTCGACCTGCGGGCCCGGCGCTGGAGCGGCG
The DNA here is from genome assembly GCF_044541955.1 of Kitasatospora sp. NPDC085464. Lineage (NCBI taxonomy): Bacteria > Bacillati > Actinomycetota > Actinomycetes > Kitasatosporales > Streptomycetaceae > Kitasatospora > Kitasatospora sp. NPDC085464. Next base: position 46,898 of record NZ_JBITTM010000065.1, on the reverse strand, counting down.
GGCGCAGCCGTGACGACGTCACGGTCCTGGCCCTGCGCGGTGCGGCCACGGCGTAGCGGCGTGGCCTGCCGGTGGAGCAGCCCGGCGGCATAGCGGCTTGAATCTGACACCCGTGTCAGCTCCTACCGTCCCGGTGTGACGAACACACCGGCGACGGAGGAGGAGACCATGGGCGAGCTGACCGGCAAGGTGGCGCTGGTGACCGGCGGCAGCCGCGGATCGGCGCGGCGATCGCCAGGCGGCTGGCGGAGCGGGGCGCGGCGGTGGCGCTGACGTACGTGCGGGCGCAGCAGGAGGCCCGCACCGTCGCGGAGCGGAGCGGATCTGGGCGGATCGGGGCGGATCGGGGCGGACGGCGGGCGGGCCGTGGTCGTCCGGGCGGAGCTGACCCGGCCGGACGCGGCGGCGCGGGCGGTGGAGCAGACGGTGGCGCAGCTCGGCGGCCTGGACATCCTGGTGAACAACGCGGGCTTCCTCGCCTACGGGCCGCTGGAGGAGGTCACGGCCGAGGACCTGGACCGGGTGCCGGCGGTGGACGTCCGTTCGGTGTTCCTGGCCGCCCAGGCCGCCGCCCGGCACATGAGCGGGGGCGGGCGGATCATCAGCATCGGTTCGTGCTTCAACGGGCGGGTGCCGGGCGCGGACTTCGTCCTGCAGGCCACGGCCAAGACCGCCCTGACCGGGATGACCAGGGCCCTGGCGCGCGAGCTCGGCCCGCGCGGCATCACCGCGACCGTCGTGGACCGGGCCCGATCGACACCGGCATGAACCCGGCCGACGGCGACAGCGCCGACTTCCAGCGCTCCCTCACCGCCCTGGGCCACTACGGCCGGGCCGAGGACGTCGCCGCCGCCGTCGCCTTCCTGGCCGGCCCCGGCGGGCGCTACGTCACCGGCACCGCCCTCGCCGTCGACGGCGGCTACACCGCCTGAGCCCGCCCGGCCGACCGGACCCCACAGGGGAGGGCCCGGTCGGCCGGAGTCGGGCGGGCACCGCTTCCGGGGCCGCCGCGCGGCACGGCCGGGCAGCCGTCACCCCGTCCCCCGCATGCGGGCCGTCAGGGCGTCCGGGGGCACCAGGGGGTCGGGGTAGTCGAGCGGCCCGTCCCAGGTCCAGGGCTGGTGGACGGCCCGGCCGGGGAGGTGGGCGAGTTCGGGCAGCCAGCGGCGTACGTAGGTGCCGTCGGGGTCGTAGCGCTCGGCCTGGCGCAGGGGGTTGAGGACGCGGTTGGGGCGGGTGTCGTTGCCGGTGCCGGCGATCCACTGCCAGTTGAGCTGGTTGTTGGCGAGGTCGCCGTCGACGAGGAGGTGGAGGAAGTGGGCGGCGCCGGGGCGCCAGTCGTGGCGCAGGGTCTTGGTGAGGAAGGAGGCGGTGATCAGGCGGGCGCGGTTGTGCATCCAGCCTTCGTGGGCGAGTTGGCGCATGCCCGCGTCGACGATCGGGTAGCCGGTGCGGCCTTCGCGCCAGGCCTGCAGTTCCTGTTCGTCGTGGTGCCAGCGGGTGTCGCGGGGGCGGTAGTCGGTGTGGGCGGCGTCGGGGCGGGCGGCCAGGACCTGGTGGTGGAAGTCGCGCCAGGCGAGTTGGCGGACCAGGGCGTCGGCGCCGGGTCCGCCGTGTGCGGCGGCGTGCCGGGCGAGTTCGGTGGCGGACAGGCAGCCGAAGTGCAGGTAGGGCGAGAGGCGGGAGGTGGCGTCGGCGGCGAGGTCGTCGTGCAGGTGGTCGTAGTCGGCCGGGTTCCAGGCGCGCAGCCGGCGTCGGGCGGCGCGTTCGCCGCCGGGCGGCAGGCCCGGGGAGGTGGCGGCGGGGGCGGTGGGCAGCGGGTCGCCGTGCGGGTGGTCGGGGGTGGCGAGGGTGCGCGGGGCGGGCAGGACGGGGCGGTGCGGGGCCTGCTGCCAGGCGCGCAGGTAGGGGGTGAAGACAGCGTAGTGGTCGCGTCCGGCGGGGGTGAGGGTGCCGGCGGGGACGACGGTGAGGCCGTCGTGGAGGTGCAGCCGCTCTCCCAGGGCCCGGCGCAGGGCGGCTTCGCGGCGGGTGGCGAAGGCGGAGACGCCGGCGGCGGTGTGGACGGCGGTGGCGTCGCATTCGGCGGCGACGCGGGCGGTCTGTTCGGCGGGGTCGCCGTGGCGCAGGACCAGGCGGGAGCCGGCCGCGCGCAGGGCCCGGTCGAGGTCGGCGAGGCAGTCGGCGAGGAAGGTGCGCCGGTTGGGCGGGGCGAAGTCGGCCTTGTCGACGGCGGGGTCGAGGACGAACAGCGGCAGGACCCGGTCGGCGCCGGTGCGGGCGGCGTGCAGGGCGGGGTTGTCGTGCAGGCGCAGGTCCTGGGTGAACAGGACGACGGCGGTGCTCATCGGGGCCTCGTACGGTGCGTCTGGAAGGGCGGGCGGCGGGGCGGGCGGGCGCCGAGGCGGGCGGGCGGACGGTTCCCCGGTGGTTCGGAGCGGTTCAGGAAACGGATTGGGGGCCCTGGGGCCGGTAGACGGTGAGCGCGGCGTGGGCCTTGGACAGTCGCAGGGTTCCGCGGGCGGGGACGGATTCGCCGTCGACGGCGATGCGGTCGGCGTCGCCGAGGGAGTCCAGGTGCAGGGCGCGCAGGTGGGCGGTGCGGTAGACCCGGGAGCGGTGCAGGGTGCCGGTCAGGAGGGCGGCGACCAGGCGGGTGCGGGCGAGGGGCGCGGCGCCGTCGACGACCCGGACGTCGAGCCGGCCGTCGGCCAGGGCGGCGCGGCGGGTGGGGGCGACGCCGGCCGGTTCGTAGACGCCGTTGCCGGCGAACAGCAGCCACAGCCGGTGGGTGCGGCCGTCGGCGTGGACGGTGACGGGTTCGGCCGTGGGCAGGAGGGTGGCGAGGGCGACGGCGAGGGCCGGCCACTTGCCGAGGCGCTTCTCCAACTTCTCGCGCTGGTGGACGAGTTCGGGGTAGATGCCGAGGCTGAAGGTGTTGACGAAGACTCGCTGTCCGGTGCCGTCGGTGGCCAGGGCGAGGTCGACGCCGACGGCGTTGCCGGCCTCGACGGCCTCGGCGGTGTCCTGGTGGGTGGCGGTGCCGAGGTCGAGGGCGAAGTGGTTGAGGGTGCCGCCGGGGAAGACCGCCAGCGGCACGGCGCGTTCGACGGCGAGGGCGGCGGCCAGGTTGACGCTGCCGTCGCCGCCGCACACCCCGAGCGCGCCGCCGGCCCGGGCGGCACGGTCGGCGGCCCCGGTCAGCAGTTCGGTCAGGTCGTCCCCGGGCCCGCACACCCGCACGTCCGCCTCGGGCAGCAGGGTGCGCAGCGTCTCGGCCGTGTCCTCGGGCCCGGGGGCGATCGGGGAGCCGTTGCCGGAGCCCGCGTTGACCACGACCGACAGTCCCCGTCCCCGCGGCAGGGCGGGGGCCGGGCGTCGGGCGGGGGCGGCCGGCGCCGGCGCGGCGGAGGAGCGCGGCCACCAGTGCAGGGTGGCGGCGGCCGCCGCCGCACCCAGGGCCGTGCCCGCCAGCACGTCGCCGGGGTAGTGCACGCCGGTGTGGACGCGGGAGAACGCCACCGCGGCGGCGAGCGGCGCGACGGCTGCGCCCAGCAGCGGGGACTCGATCGCCACCCCGGCGGCGAAGGCGGCCGCGGAGGCGGAGTGACCGGACGGGAAGGAGGTGGTGACGGGCTGGCGCAGCAGCCGGCGCGCGTGCGGGACGGAGTCCAGCAGTGGGCGGGGGCGCCGGGTGGCGTGCTTGGCGACGGTGTTGGCGGTGGCGGAGGCGAGGGCGAGCGCGCCGAGGCCGCGCAGCGCGGCACGCCGCCCGGTGCGTCCGCCGACCGCGCCGAGGAGCGCGGCGGTGCCCGTCCACAGCAGGCCGTGGTCGGCGGCCCGGCTCAGGAGGCGCGGCCAGGAGCGGGTGCCGGGCAGCGGCGCGGCGGCGATCCGGTCGAACAGGGCGCGGTCGAGGGTGTCCAGCCGGGCCGCCACCGACCGTACGGCTCCGGTCCGTGACGCTCCGTTGCGCTTCGTCCACATGTGCCCCACCCCTGTCCGTTCCGGCCCGGGTCGCTTCGCCCCCGTTGCTCCGTCCGGCGAGCCTAGGACGGCACGGGCGCCGGCGCAGCAGGGCGGGTGACGGCGTGTCGCAGCACCGGGCGGCGGGCGCCGTGCCCCAGTGAGACCCGTCACCCCCGGCTGCACGGCCCACCTGCGGCGATCTAGGGTGCTGGCATGATCCCCACACCGATGTCCGACCCGATGTCCGACCCGATATCCGACCCCGGCGAGGCCCTGCGGGTGCTGCTGGAGGGCAATGCCCGGTTCGTCGCGGGCAGTCCCGAGCACCCCAACCAGGACGCCGGGCGCCGCGCCGCGCTCGCCCCGGCGCAGCGGCCCTTCGCGGTGCTGTTCGGCTGCTCGGACTCCCGCCTGGCCGCCGAGATCATCTTCGACCAGGGCCTGGGCGACCTGTTCGTGGTGCGCACCGCCGGGCACGTCACCGGCGCGGAGGCGCTGGGCAGCATCGAGTACGGCGTGAGCGTGCTGGAGTGCCCGCTGGTGGTCGTGCTGGGGCACGACTCCTGCGGTGCGGTGGCGGCGGCGCTGGACTCCCTGGAGCAGGGGCAGCTGCCGGGCGGCTTCGTGCGGGACGTGGTGGAGCGGGTGACCCCGAGCGTGCTGTCCGCCAAGGCTGCGGGCATCGAGGACCGGGACGCGATCGTGGACGAGCACATCCGCCAGACCGTGGACCTGCTGGTGGAGCGTTCCCAGCTGCTCGCCTCCAGGGTCGCCGAGGGCTCGGTGGCCGTGGTGGGCCTGTCCTACCGGCTGCACGACGGCCAGGCCCGTCAGGTGGCCGCCCGCGGGCCGGTCGCCTGACGCACCGCGGAGGGCCGTCCTCGGGACCCGTGTGACCGGCAGGGCCGGTGTGACCTGCGGGAACTGGATGTCCGATCACCGCCAGCGCCCCCGTGCGGGCGGGGGCAGAGTCGGTGATCGACAACGGTTCCCCATCCCGAGGACGGCAATCCCGTGCACAAGGTCATCGACCTCAAGGTTCTGTACTTCGGCACCCCCGTGGTGCTGATCGGCTCGCGCAACGAGGACGGCAGCGCCAACCTCGCGCCGATCTCCTCGGCGTGGTGGCTGGGGCAGTCCTGCATGCTGGGCCTGGGCAACGCCTCCCAGACCTCCGCCAACCTGCGGCGCGAGGGCGAGTGCGTGCTCAACCTGCCCTCCTCGGCGCAGGTCGACGCCGTGGACGCCCTCGCGCTGCTGACGGCCAACCCGCACATCTCCGAGATGCGGCGGGAGCAGGGCTACCGCCACGAGCGGCGCAAGTTCGAGGCGGCCGGGATGACGGAGCTGGCGGGCGAGCTGGTCCGGGCGCCGCGCGCCGCCGAGTGCCCGGTGCAGCTGGAGTGCCGGCTGGAGGCGGCGACGCCGCTGGCGGGCAACGAGCGGTGCACCGCCTTCGAGGTGAAGGTGGTGCGCGCCCACGTCGAGGAGCGGCTGATCGTGCCGGGCAGCGGCCACTACGTCGACCCGGTCGGCTGGGACCCGCTGATCATGAAGTTCTGCGAGTTCTTCGGCGACGGTCGGCGGCTGGCCCCCTCCCGCCTCGCCGAGGGCTGGCAGATGCCCGGCCGGCTGCCCGGTCGACTGCCCGGCCGGGCGCCGACCGCCGCCGCCGTGTGACGGCCGCTCGGGCCCGTGCTGCCGCGCCGGGCACCGGGACCGCGCCGACGTCCGGGGAGCTTCCAAGGGGAAACGGTTCGCCCGGCAGCCGTCCCAGCGGCTGGAGGCCGCCCTCCTCGGCAGGTCCGAGGCCGCTGCCGTTGCCTTGCCGGTACGGGAGCGTCACGCCGTTCTCGGCGTCCCCTGTCGCGACGCCCTCGGGCAGCGGAGCCGGCTCCCGACACCGGGGCCGGTCACGGGACGACGTCCGCCGAGGCAGCCGACACCCGATCACCCCGGCCCCGACTGCCGGGCGCACCGCTCACGCCGCTCCCGTCGCTCACGGCCTCACGGGGCGATGGTCTCCCCGCAGGAGTCGCACACCCGCGTCGCCGGCAGCTCCAGGAAGCAGGTCGGACAGATCGCCGGCGGGCGCGGCGCGGCCGCGGCGGCGGTGGTGGTGCTGGTCGCGGTGGCGGAGGACGAGGTGGCCTTGCGCTGCACCGAGGCGCGCAGGCGCGGGGCCAGGGCGGGGGTGCCGCCGTCGGCGGGCAGGTCCGCGCCGAAGTGCCGGTAGCAGGCCAGACGGGCGGCGGCCGCGTGCTGCTCGCGGTCCATCTCGTCGGCCAGCGGCGGCTGCCCGGCGACCGCCAGTACCTCCTGGTAGCCGGCGCCGACCTTGCCGTCCGCCGCATTCACCACCAGGGAGGTCAGCGGCGGGTCCCCGCGCCGGTGCGCCTCCAGGATCACCAGCGACAGCACCTTGCCGATCCAGTGCCGCTGGTTGACCCGGGTGCGCACGCCGGACGCCTCCTGGACCGCCTCGGCCAGCTCCGCGTAGGTGATCACCGCGTGGTAGCGGTGTGCCACCTCCACCAGGGCCGGGTAGGCGGCTCTGGTCCACACGATGTGCGCCTGGGTGGCGCCGACCACCACACCGTCCGACACCCGCCAGTAGCCGCGCTGCTGCTCCGCCATCCGACCGCCCCTGTCTGCCTCGTTCGTGCCCGCCTCGTCCGTGCCCGTCCGCAGGCCCACGCCGTGAGCGAGGCTACCCCGCGCCGGGGTGGCGCCGCCGCGCGGGGGCGGGCCGGGGGCGGCGGGGACGGGCGGCCGGAAGCGGGCTGCGCGAGGACCCCGCTTGACTTCAAGTCCTGTTGAAGTTGTCGAATGGCACCCGACCGCAGCCGTGCGGGCACCGCGGTCGATGCCCCGCCCGTACGGAACCGTACCCGGGGCCGGGGCCGCCTTCATCCGATCGTGCCGCTGGCGGTCCCGGCCCCGGGTCCACCCGCCGGCGCGGCGTCCGCGACCCCGCGGGGGGCGGCCGCGCGACACACGCGCCTTGGCCCGTACGGTACTTGGCGGCCCGGCCCGCCTCCGCGACGCGCCCCGGTGCGCTACCGTGAGAGCGAACGGCCCCCGACCACTGCGACTGGTCGGGGGCCTTCACCTCGGACGGGACTGGCCCGGGACCGGAAACCCGGCACCCCTTCGGGCCCCGCCCGGCGCCTCGGCAGGGCACCGGCCCTACTTCACCGCCGTGATCACCGTCCCGACCACCGCCGCCAGGGCCGCGATGACCCCGGCATTGCGCCGCAGCCACCGCCCGACCTTCTCCGACGTCCGCGTTCGGACCGGCTCGTCGCCTTCCATCCCGGTCTCCTCTCACCTCCGCACGACACCCGGGCCGGACGACCCGGGCCAGGATTGCGGGAGGGGAGGCGCACCGCCACGGGGGCGACCGACAGCAATCTACCCCGATTCCTTGATCATCTGATAGTTCGTCAGATACCGGCTCAAGCGAATCCGCCCGCTCCACAGCGGGAAGTCGACCTGGCCGGCTTCGGCAGCGTTCGGGTGGAGGCCGGGGTTTCGTCGGGGTGGTGTGTCAGACCACGGCGAGCCGGTCCACCAGCAGTTCCACTCTCCGGTCGGCTTCCGCCGCGGGCAGGCGGCCCGCCCGGGTCAGGGTGGCCAGCCCGTGCAGGGAGGCCCAGAACACCTCGGTGAACAAGGCCGGGTGGACGCCGTCCCCGGCGACCTCGCCGAGGCTTTCCAGCAGGGCGGCGAAGGCGTCCTTCAGCGGCTCCGGGGTGTCCTCGACCGCGAAGGCCAGGCCGCCGTCGAGCCGGAAGATGGCGTCGTAGACCGCCGGGTTGCGTTCGGCGAAGTCGAGGTAGGTGCGGGCGAGGGCGGTGACCCGGGAGCGGGGGCCGTCCGCGGCGGCGGTCGCGGCCCGCAGTGCCACGGCCATCTCGGCGGCACCCTCCAGGGCGACGGCGCCGATGATCTCGCGCTTGCCGCGGAAGTGGCTGTAGAGGACGGGCTGGCTGTATTCGATGCGCTCGGCGAGCCGGCGGGTGGTGACCGCGTCCCAGCCCTGGTTCTCGGCGAGTTCGCGGGCCGTCGCCACGATGAGGCGCTCGCGGGCCGCCCGTTCGCGTTCCTTGCGTTCCTGTACCGACATGCCCCGATCCTAGCACCGCTAGACAAGTGAGCGGCAGTAGGACTAGCGTTGACTCGTCACCTAGCAGCGCTAGATCCCGGAGGGGTCATCATGTTCGACGCACTCAAGGTCGTCACCACCGTGGTCGTCGGAGTGATGGTGGGGGTGGAGTTCTCCGTCGCCTTCGTCATCAACCGGATCCTCGACGCACTCCCCGACGACAGCGGCCAGCTCGGCCGCGCCCACGGGGGCCGGATGCTCGGCGCCGTGATGCCGTTCTGGTACATCGGCTCGCTCGCCCTCGCCGCGGTCTGGGCCGTCGCCGGATGGCACCAGCACGGCGCCGGCCTCGTCGTCATCGCCGCCGCACTGCTGATCCTCAGCGTGATCATGTCGATCCTGCTGCTCGTCCCGATCAACAACCGGGGCAAGACGTGGACCCCGGAGAACCGGCCCGAGGACTGGAAGGAGCAGATGAACCGCTGGGACCGCTACCACTACGTCCGCGTCGCCGTCATCATCGCCGCCTTCGCCCTGCTGGCCGCCGCCCTCGTCTGAACCCTCAGACCGCGGCCGCGCTGCCGGCACCCGGACGGTGCCGAGTCGGTTCCCGGCACGCATCGGGGCCCTCCGCCTGGAGGGCCCCGATGCGTGCCGTGCCGCCGTACGGGCGTCAGCCGGAGGCGGTGGCGCGGTAGGTGGTCACGGCGGCCGCGAAGACGTCCCTCGTGCCCGACGTCGGCGCGCTCTCGACGATCTCCTGAACCACCAGGATCACGTCGCCCGTCCGGATGAAAGCGGTTTCGTCGACCCACGGCGCCGCGTCGCCGGGGAAGGTCGAGGTGATGTGGAGCAGGAGGCTGTCGTCGGCCCGGGGGTCGGCCGGCGTGACGCTCGCGGTGACCTGGAGCTGCTCACCGCTCGGGAGCGTGTCGGTGTAGGAGGTGCAGCGCCCGGCGACGCCGCGGATGGCGGCCATGACCTCGGCCGCCTGCCCGGGGGCGTAGCGGTCGAGCACCTCCTGGCCGGACCAGCCGATGTCGTCGTCGCGCACCGGCGACCGGGTCACCCCCACGGCCACGTCCTCCACGGGCCGGGCGTGCTTGGTCATGAAGGATTCGACGCCGAGTTCGGAGCACGGCATCGAGGCGATGGGGGTCGGCGAGGGGGTGTGCGGGGGGTCGGTCGTCGTCGCGTTGACCTTCTCCGTGTCGAGCCGGAAGCCCGGGGGAAGCCGGTCCGCGGTCAGCAGGCCCGCGCGCAGCCCGCCGGAGGCTGCGGCAGCCGAGGCGGTCACGGTGCCCGGGGCGGCCGCCGGCCGGGCCTTCGGGTCTGCGGAGCAGGCCGAGACTGCGAGGACTGCCAGGACGAGCCCGGCCGCCATGGAATGACGCGTACGCAACTATCCACCCCCAGGATTCAAGATCGCCCCGCACTCTCCCACAGGGTTCCCGGCGGCCGGTCGGCGCGTCGGGGGAAGGGAGGGAGGGGAAGGCACGGCGGCTGGGCGGCTGGGCAGTGGCGCGCCAGACGGGCGGCCGGGCAGTGCGCCGGACGGTGGCGGGGCGATCGTGTCGGACGGCGACCGGCGACCGGCGACCGGCCGGGCGGCGGTCAGGCGGGGCGTTCGGCGAGGGTGTGGGCGACGAGGGCGTTGGCGTGGCCGTGGCCGAGGCCGTGGTCGGCCTTGAGCCAGGCGACGAGTTCCATGTGCTTGGTGAGGGGCGAGGTGCGGATGAGGTCCTTCCACTCCTCGATGGGGCGGCCGTGCTTCTTCTCGATCGACGGGAAGTAGGAGGCCGGGTTGCCCTTCGCAGCAGCGGGCTTCTTCACGGGGGTGGCGGTCATGAGCGTGGTTCCTCTGGGTCGGGCGGAGCCGGAGCGGGCAAAGCCGAAGCGGTGCGGTCACGAGGTAGGACCGTGACCGCACCGCCGACTCATCGCCCGCCCGGGGTGATCCGCGTCACACCGCCGCGTCACACCGCCGGGTCACGCCGCCGCGGGGGCCCGGCGGCGTCGGCGGCCGGCGGGCGGGGTGGGGTCGGCGTTCCACGCGGCGACGGGGTTGCCGAGCCAGCGGGTGGCGCCGGGGACGTTCTCGCCGCGCATGACGAGGGAGGCGGGCCCGACGGTGGTGTTCGCGCCGAGGGAGGAGTTGAGCAGGACGACGGAGTGCGGGCCGGTGGTGGAGCCGGCGCCGAGGTGGACGGGGCCCAGGCGCATGACGCGGTCGTGGAAGAGGTGGGTCTGCAGGACGGTGCCGCGGTTGACGCTGGCGCCGGCTTCGACGGTGACCAGGTCGCTCTCGGGCAGCCAGTGGGTCTCGCACCACACGCCGCGTCCGATGCGGGCGCCGAGGCTGCGCAGCCAGGCGTTGAGGTAGGGGGTGCCGGTGATGGTGGAGCCGCCGAAGGGCATGGCGAGTTCCTCGACGAAGGTGTCGTAGAGCTCGTTGCGCCATACGAAGGAGGACCACAGCGGGTGTTCGGCGACGCGGAAGCGTCCGACGAGCAGCCATTTGGCGGCGGTGGTGACGGCGCAGGCGACGGCGGCGGCGGCGACCAGGACGAGTCCGGCGCCGGCGAGGGCGGTGACCAGGCCGTAGTCGTCGCGCAGTTCCTGCAGGACGGCGAGGACGAGGTCGCCGAGCAGGGCGGCGAGGATGACGGGCAGCAGCCGGCAGACCTCGACGCCGGCGCGGGCCCACATGAGGCGCCGGGGCGGGTCGTAGGTGCGGGCCTCGCCGCCGGTGTCGGCGACGCGGGGCAGGGCGAAGGCGGGGCGGCCGAGCCAGGAGGTGCCTTCGGGGGCGTGGGCGGGGGTGTCGGACAGGACGCCGACGAGGGAGTTGTCGGGCAGGTGGCGGCCGGGGCCGACGATGCCGGAGTTGCCGACGAAGGAGCGGCGTCCGACCCGGGAGGGGCCGAGGTGGAGCCAGCCGCCGCGCAGTTCGTAGGGGGCGACGAGGGTGTCGTCGGCGAGGAAGGCGCCGTCCTCGACGCGCATCAGGCCGGGCAGGGCGAGCACGGTGGAGGCTTCGACGCGGCGCCCGACGCGGGCACCGAGCAGGCGCAGCCACACGGGGGTGAAGAGGCTGGCGTAGAGGGGGAAGAGGGTGTGCCGGGCGGTGTCGCTGAGGCGGCTGACGGCCCAGGCGCAGAAGGCGACGTGGCCGTCGGCGGGGTGGAAGCCGGGGCGCAGCGGCCGGGAGAGGAGGCGTACGAGCAGCGCTATGAGGGCGGCGTGGCACAGGAGGGTGAGGGCGGCGAGGGGGATGGTGGCGGGCAGGAGTTGGAGGAGGGCGGCGGCCAGGGTGCGGTCGGTGTCGATCATCGGGTAGACGACGAGCAGGGCGGGCAGCGCGGAGATGATCGGGACGAGGCCGAGGACGGCGGAGCCGATGCCGTAGGCGAGGTTCCAGGGGTTCCAGCCGCGGGGGGCGGGGGCGGGGGCGGCGGGCCAGTCGGCGAGGGGTTCGGTGGTGGGGCGGGCCGGGGAGCCGTGCCAGTGTTCGCCGGGCGGGACGGTGCCGGTGACGCAGGAGCCGGGGGCGATCTCGGCGCGGGCGCCGATGCGGGCGCCGGGCATGAGGGTGGCGCGGTGGCCGACGCGGGCGCCTTCGCCGATGTCGATGCGGCCGAGGTGGAGGGTGTCGCCGTCGAGCCACCAGCCGGCGAGGTCGGCTTCGGGTTCGAGGGAGCTGTGGGCGCCGAGGCGGGCGAGGCCGGTGACGGGGGGCAGGGTGTGCAGTCGTACGCCGGGGCCGACGCGGCAGCCGAGGGCGCGGGCGTAGCGGGTGGCCCAGGGGGTGCCGGCGAGGGCGGCGGTGCCGAGCATGGCGGTGTAGCGTTCGGCGGCCCAGAGCCGGAGGTGGACGTGGCCGCCGCGGGGGTGGCTGCCGGGGCGGATGCCGGTGGTGAGGAGGCGGGCGCCGGTGGCGGCGAGGAGGGTTCGGCCGGGGGCGCTGTAGAGGAGGGCGAGGCCGGCGGCGACGGGCCACCAGGGGCTGTGGGGGGCCCAGGTGAGGTGGTTGCCGGTGAGGTTGTCGAGGGCGATCAGGACGAGGATCCAGCGCAGTCCGGCGAGGCTGAACATGCCGAGGAGCAGGAGGGTCTGCCAGGCGGCGGCGCTGCGGGGGGTGCGGCGTACGGTGCGGCGGGGGTCCGCGGCGGGGGTGGGGGTGGCGGCGGGCCGGGCGGCGGGGGTGAGGGTGTCCAGGTAGGCGGCGAGGTCGCCGAGGACGGGGTGGGCGTAGAGGTCGGCGACGGAGACGCCGCTGTGGTGGGTGCGCAGGTCGGAGACGAGGCGGGCGGCGGTGAGGCTGGAGCCGCCGAGGGCGAAGAAGTCGTCGTCGGGGCCGGGGGCGGTGCCGAGCAGGCGTTCCCAGTGCGCGGCGAGGCGGCCGGCGGTGCCGTCGGGGGCGTGCCCGGCGTGCCCGGCCTGCCCCGCGGAAGCAGAGGCGGTGCCGGCCGCGGTGCCGGCGGTGGTGGCCAGGGGCCAGGGCAGGGCGCCTCGGTCGACCTTGCCGGAGGTGCGGGTGGGCAGGGAGTCGACGAGGGCGAGGACGGGCACGAGCGGGGCGGGCAGGTGGGCGAGGAGGTGGCGGCGGGCGGCGGCGAGGTCGGGGGTGGTGCCGGGGCGGGCGACGAGGTAGCCGACGAGGAGGTCGGCGCCGGCGGGGGTCTTGCGGACGGCGGCGGCCGCGGCCGCGATGTCGGGCAGGGCTTGCAGGGCGGCGTCGATCTCGCCGAGTTCGATGCGGCGGCCGCCGAGTTTGACCTGGTCGTCGGCGCGGCCGAGGAAGACGAGGCCTTCGGGGTCGTTGCGCACGAGGTCGCCGCTGCGGTAGACGCGCGGGGAGGCGAGGGCGGGGTGGGGGCTGAACTTCTCGGCGTCCTTGGCGGGGTCGAGGTAGCGGGCGGTGCCGACGCCGGTGATGAGCAGTTCGCCGCCGGCGTACCAGGGGACGGGGTGGCCGGCCTGGTCGACGACGGCGATCTCCCAGCCGTCGAGGGGGGCGCCGATGCGGACGGGCTCGCCGGGCAGCAGGCGGGCGGCGGTGGCGACGACGGTGGTCTCGGTGGGGCCGTAGGTGTTCCAGAACTCGCGGGTGCCGGTGGCGAGGCGGTCGACGAGTTCGGCGGGGCAGGCTTCGCCGCCGACGATGATCAGGCGGACGGCGTCCAGGCTGTCGTGGGGCCACAGGGCGAGCAGGGTGGGGACGGTGGAGACGGCGGTGATGCGGCGTTCCACGAGCCAGGGGCCGAGGTCGGTGCCGGCTTTGACGAGGGAGCGGGGGGCGGGGACGAGGCAGGCGCCGTGGCGCCAGGCCAGCCACATCTCCTCGCAGGAGGCGTCGAAGGCGACGGAGAGTCCGGCGAGGACGCGGTCGCCGGGGCCGAGGGGCTGGTGCTGCAGGAAGAGGCGGGCTTCGGCGTCGACGAAGGCGGCGGCGGAGCGGTGGGTGACGGCGACGCCCTTGGGGCGGCCGGTGGTGCCGGAGGTGAAGATGATCCAGGCGTCGTCGGCGGGGGCGGGCCAGGCGGGGTGGCCGCCGGGGTGGGCGGCGGGCCCGGCGTGGAGGTGGCGTCCGGCGCCGATGACGGCGCAGACGGCGGCGTCCTGCCAGATCATGTCGGCGCGTTCGTCGGGGTCGTCGGCGTCGACGGGGACGTAGGCGGCGCCGCAGCGCAGGACGGCGAGGACGGCGACGTAGAGGTCGGCGGTGCCGGAGGGGATGCGCACGCCGACCCGGTCGCCGCGGCCGATGCCGTGGGCGGCGAGCTGGCCGGCGAGGGTGTCGACCTCGTGGAGCAGGGCGCGGTAGTCCAGGACGGTGTCGCCGGTGTCGAGCGCGGGCGCCTGGGGGTGGGCGTCGGCGGTGGCGGCGATGACGTCGAGCAGGCTGCGGGGGTGCGCGGGCCGGCTCGCGGGCCAGCCGGCTGCGGGGCCCGGGTGGGGGCGGTGCAGCGTGCCTGGGCCGGCCGTGTCGTGGCGTGCGTCCATGGGGTTGTTCCTCGGCTCCGGGGTCGTGGGGGCGCGTACGGGTGGTGTCGTGGGGTGACGGGAGGGTGACACTGGGTCCACCGGCGGGCGCGCCCACACACCATGACTCCGCTGGGAGTCCGCTGGATGCAGCGGGGGTGCGGTCAAAGGAAATTCTCATCATCGATGCCGCGCGGGGCCGGCAGGGAATGAATCGAATGTCGTTTCGGGGTTTTCTGGGCGTTTTCGCTGGTGCAGGGTAGCCGCCGGAGGGTGCGGCGGCGGGACGGGAGAGGGCAGAGTGATGAACACCATGGCGCCCGGCACGGTACCGGTGATGAGAGGGTTACCACCGAATCGGGGGGTTTTGGTCGGATCGCCGCCCCGTTCACCCGGTTCGCACATCCGTGTGAACGACGCCCGCGGCCCTCACGGCGGGCCCTTCCTGTGAGGGAGCCGTGGAGCGGCGCCGCCTGGCGGGCCCCGGTCGGCCGGAACGGCGCGGTCCTCGTCTGGTACGTGGCGTACGGCTCGAACCTGCACGCCACGCGCCTCGCCTGCTACCTGCGCGGAGGCCGCCCGAACGGCGGAGCGCACACCTACCCCGGCTGCCGCGACCGCAGCCCCGCGCGCCGGGCGGTCGCGACCGCACTGCCGGGCACCCTGTACTTCGCCGGCCGGTCGCTGACCTGGGGCGGCGGCTCGGCCTTCTACGACCCGTCCGTGCGCGGCGAAGTGCCCTGCCGGGCCTATCTTCTGACGGTCGGACAGTTCAGCGACGTCGCCGCCCAGGAGATGCGCCGCTCCCCCGGCGCCGACCTCGACCTCACCCGGGTGCTCGCCGAGGGGCGCACCGCCCTGGGCCCCGGCCGCTACGAGACCCTGCTGCACGTCGGCGACCTGGACGGGCACCCGCTGCTCACCTTCACCGCCCCCTGGGGCGCGGCCGGCGCCGAGCTCAACGCCCCCGCCGCCGCGTACCTGCGGACCCTGGGCGCGGGGCTGGCCGAATCCCACGCCTGGGGGCCGTGGCGCACCGCGGGCTACCTCGCCACCCGCCCCGGCGCGGCCGGGCACTGGACACCGGGAGCGGTGGCGGCGCTGCTGGGCTGAACGGGGGAAAGCCGCCCGGAGAAGCCGCCGGTCAGTGCCTCCTCCCCAGGCGGCCCAGGACGCTCTGGCCGCGGGTGGTCTGCCAGCGCGAGCGGGCCTGCCGGAGCACCGTGTCCCACTGCTGGCGGACCTCGTTGTCCGGCGGGCGCTCGCCGCGGCCGATCCGGTCGAGTTCGTCCTGCACCTCCTTGCCGAGCGCTGCCGAGGCGACGGTCGCGAGCATGGCCCCGAACAGCGCGGAGAGCATGGCGAAGACCGCCCCGATCGCGCCGTAGCGGTTCGTGTAGGAGTTGAAGAGGTGGGGCAGGTAGACGCTCATGGCCACCGAGTAGCCGGTCAGCAGGAGGGCCCCGACGGCCCCGAACGGCACGAGGTCGCGCCAGGGGATCCGGGCGGCGGACAGGAGCCGGCCGCCCCAGACGAGGAAGGCCGCCGTCAGCGGCGCGTCCACGACCGCCGCCGCCAGCTCCAGCGGTCTGCGGCCCAGAGTGGCGTGGACCAGGCCGGTCAGGGCGGCGTAGGCGGCCAGCAGCGCGATCCACTTCAGGCCGTTCACCGTGTTGCGGACGCTCAACGGCGGCAGCTCCCAGCCCTGTTCGAAGAGCCGCTGGGCGGCGCGCGCGAAACTCAGCACCGACACGAGGAGGAAGGCGACCCCGAAGAGCCCCACGCTGGTCCAGTCGCCGGACGCGGTGAGCATGTCGCGTACGGCTTCGGCGCCGTCCCCGGTGAGGCCGTAGCGGTCGATGACGCGGTCGGCGATGTCCTTGCCGCCGCCCAGGCGGGACACGAGGGAGCTGAAGAGGAGGGCGAGCGGCACCAGGGCGGTCAGGGCGGCGGAGGACAGGGCCATCGAGCGGTCGAAGCCCACGAGCCGCTGGAACCGGCTGAACACGCGCAGGGCGAACGCCGGGCGCAGCCAGAAGGTCGCCGTCCTCAGGACGGTCTCGCGGCTGATGCGTGTCGTCTGGTCCTCCGGAGTCGTGGTGACGGTGTGGCGGCGGCCGGGTCACGGCGGGCGGCGCCGTGGCGGGCAGGCCGTGGCGGGCAGCGCTGCGGCCCGGGCGCTCAGGAGCGGGGCGTCCAGTAGGCGACCAGCCTCGCGACGCCGGGCTCGACGCTCTTCCAGTCGCCCTGGAACGTCAGCACCGCGGCTGCCGCCGTCGGGAAGCCGCTGCCGTCCATCCGTGCCGACAGGTCGCCCTCGGCCTCGCCCGCCAGGGCATCGGCCAGGGCGTGGACGGCGGGGTTGTGGCCGACCACGACCAGGTCCTGGACCGTGTCGGGCGTCTCGTTGAGGACGGCGACGATCTCCCCGGCGCCCGCCCCGTACAGGCGCTCCTCGAAGACGGTCCTGGGCCGGGCCGGCAGCTCGGCGGCCGCGAGCTGCCAGGTCTGGCGGGTCCGCAGGGCGGTGGAGACGAGCGCGAGGTCGGGGGTGAGGCCGGCACCGGCGATCCAGCGGCCGAGCGCCGGGGCGTCCCGGCGGCCCCGCTCGGCGAGGGGACGCTCGTGGTCCTCCACACCGTCGGGATGCTCGGCCTTGGCGTGGCGGACCACGACGATCCGCCGCGGCATTTCCTCGGACATGGGCTTCTCCCTCTCCCCCGCACGGGCCCTCGCCGTACGGACGCGACGCGAGGATCGTGGCAGGCCCGACCCCGCAACCGGCCCGCGCCGACCGCCCGTTGGCCGGTTCGGGCCGGTGAGGTTCACCCGTGCGGGTGAAAGGAGCCCCGCGCCCCGCCGGCGCCGGCGATGCGGGCGGCCTGCTGGGCCGGCTCCGGGGCGGCCCGCTCGGCGTCGGTGAACACCGTCGCCTCGACCTTGCCGATGACGGGGTTGGCGGGGGCGTCCGGTCGGGGTTCCACGGTGTACTCCTTGTCCGGTGTTCCGCTGTCCCCCTCAAGAGCGCGGCACCGGGCTCCCCGTGACAGCCCCGCGGGAGCCCGCGGCGTGACCCGCACCACACCACGGCTCAGAGGTGGTACTTGCCGACCTCGTAGCCGCCGCCGGGCTGACGGGTCATCACGTTGCCACGGTTGAAGGCGTTGATGATCGCGATCACGCACACCAGCGCCGCGAGCTGCTCCTCGTCGTAGTGCTTCGCGGCGTTCTCCCACACCTCGTCGCCGACCCCGCCGGCCGCGTCGGCGAGGCGGGTGCCCTGCTCGGCCAGCTCCAGGGCGGCCCGCTCGGCGTCCGTGAACACCGCCGCCTCCCGCCAGACGGCGACCAGGCTCAGGCGCGTCGGGTCCTCCCCGGCGTGGAGGGCCTCCTTGACGTGCATGTCGACGCAGGCGCCGCAGCCGTTGATCTGGCTGACCCGCAGCCGCACCAACTCCTGGGTGGCGTACGGCAGGACCTCGTCGGTGACGGCCTGGCTCGCGGCGATGAAGTGCTTGTAGACCTTGCCCATGATCGGGCTGGCGAAGGGGCTCAGACGGGCTTCCATGGTGTGCTCCTCGGTACGTTGTCCGTTGCTGCCCTCTGAGACAGGGCAGCCGTCCGGGCTGTGACAGGGCCCGGATGTGACGTGCGCCACCCGGGACGGGACGGGCGCCGGGGAGGGGGATCCATGGCGGGACCGGCAGGGACGACGGGCGCGGCACGTGCGGCGGAGGGCGTCGCGGGCGTCGCGGAGGCGGCGGGTGCGGGGGTCGCGGAGGCGGTCGGGTACCGTCCGCTGCTGTTCTCCATCGCCTACGGAATGACGGGCTCGGTCGGCGACGCCGAGGACCTCGTCCAGGACACCTTCCTGGGCCTGACCCGCGCCGACCGGGCCGGCACGGCCGTCACCGATCCGAAGGCGTACCTGACCACCACGGTCACCCGCCTGGGCATCAACCACCTGAAGTCGGCCCGGGTGCGGCGCGAGAGCTACGTCGGCGAGTGGCTGCCCGAGCCGGTGGTCGCCTTCGCCGACCGCCCGGGCGGCCCGGCCGAACACGCCGAGCTGGCCGACGCGCTGTCGATGGCCTTCCTGCTGATGCTGGAGTCCCTCTCTCCCGCCGAGCGGGCGGTGTTCCTGCTGCGCGAGGCCTTCGGGTACGGGTACCCGGAGGTGGCGGAGATGACCGGCAAGTCCGAGGCGAACTGCCGCCAGATCTTCGCCCGGGCCCGCCGGCACCTGGCCCCGGCCCCGGCCCCCGCCCCGGGTCCGGGTCCGGGTCCGGGCGCGGAGCCCACTGCGGCGCGGCGCGCGGAGGGCGACGAACTCGCCCGCCGCTTCTTCGCGGCCACCGAGGGCGGCGACCTGGAGGCGCTGCTCGACCTGCTCGCGCCCGACGTCGTCTTCCACGGCGACGGCGGCGGCAAGGCCCGGGCGGTCGGCAGGTCCGTCAGCGGCCTGCAGCGCGTCGCCCGACTGCTGCTGTTCGGCTTCGACCGCAACCGCACGCTCGGCATCTCCCGGCGGTACGCCCGGGTCAACGGCCGGCCCGGCGCCGTCCTGCTGGACGCCCGGGGGCGCGTCGCCGGTGTCATCGCGCTCGACATCGCGGACGGCGCCGTCCGGGCGTTCCACTCGGTGTCCAACCCCGACAAGCTCGCCCACCTCGGGGAGGTCTCCGACCTCGGCCTGCGGCCGCAGGAGCGACGGCGGTAGCGGTAGCGGGAGCGGGAGTTGTGGAGAGGCCGTGGAGCAGGAAGTCGGACCGGCCGACTTCCCGCTCTCCGCGGCCCGGTACGGCGCCGAGCGGCCTGCTAGCCCGGCCGAGCGCCGGTGTTCCTCCTCCCGAGTAGCCCGGCGTGCCCTCCCGCGGCCGACCGAGTCGTTCGGGTACGGATCGGGTGTGACGCGGGGAGCCGCCCCGCGTCGACCGGAACCGGAACCCGATCTCTCAGGAGTCCCGTATGAAGCCCCTCGCCCTGACCGCCCTCGCCGTCGTCGGCCTCCTGGCCGGCAGCGCCGCGAGCGCCGCCGCCGACGACAAGCCCGCCATGAAGCCGACCGTCACCGTCCCCGGCAACGCGGCCGCCTCCGACCCCTCGATGCTGGCCGCGCACGCGCAGCTCTTCGGCGACTGGGTCGTCGTGCACCCGGGCGCCAACGGGGTGGCCACGGTCACCTGTCCGTCCGGCCAGGTGCCCACCGGCGGCGGCGGCCAGACCAGCGCCTTCAAGATCTTCTTCACCGACTCCTACCCGAGCGGCAGCGCCTGGGTCGTGCGCGGCACCAACACCAACACGGTGGACGAGTCGATCCGCGCGACCGCCGTCTGCACCACCCCCTGACCCGCGGCCCCGAGCGCCCCGGCCCCGCCTCCCGGGCCCGGGGCGCCTTACGCCTCGCTCTTCAGCATGCCGAGGAAGCCTGCCCAGCTCTCACCCGGGAACGTGAGCACCGGCCCGTCGGGATCCTTCGAATCGCGCACGGTCACCGTTCCAGGCGCACGGCGGATCTCCACGCATGCGAACTCCTTGTCGTCGCAGTACGAGCTCGTGAACCACTGGGTCATCGGGAATCCCTTCGAGGGCGTGAGTGGGGACGTGCCCGCCGCCGCCACCCATGGAACTCGACCGTGGATCCGCAGAGTTGGCGGCGCGCCGCCGTCGGGCACGAGGTCCTGCCCATGCTCACCCGTGAAGGACCCCCATGTCCCCTACGGGACACGGAACGTGCGGCTTCGCCGCTGGGCCTTCCCCCCAATCCTCCCTGAGGTGAACCCGAGAACGCACCGGCGGCGGCCGGAGCTGGTTAGCGTCCGACCATGACTCCGCACAGGACATCGAATCTGCGAAAGCGCCTCGCCGTGGCGGCCGGTGCCGCCGTGCTGCTCGCCGCCGGCGCCGCGACCCCGGCCGTCGCCCGGCCCGAAAGTCCCTCCCCCGCACAGCAGTTGAGCCGGGACGCGGAGGCGATCCACGCGCTCGGCATCAGCGGCGTGCAGGCCCGCGCGGTCGGGCCGGACGGCCGGTCGTCGGTCGCCACCAGCGGCACCGCCGACCTGCACACCGGGCGCCCGGTCGACCCCGACGGCTGGTTCCGGATGGCCAGCACGTCCAAGACCCTGATCGCCACCGTGGTCCTGCAGTTGGAGGCCGAGGGCCGGCTGTCCCTGGACGACACGGTCGACCGGTGGCTGCCGGACGTGGCGTGGGGCAAGGACTACGACCCCCACCGGATCACCGTCCGCCAACTGCTGCGGCACACCGCCGGCATCTCCGACGCCGGCCTGCCCGGCTACAACACGGCGCAGGAGTACGACGAGCAGCGCTTCGACGTCCACAGCTCCGAGGAACTGGTCGAGCGCGCCATGGCCCAGGAGCCCACCCAGGGCTGGAGCTACTCCAACACCGGCTACGTCCTGCTCGGCATGATCATCCGGCAGGCCACCGGCCGCTCCTCCCACCAGGAGATCGAGGACCGCGTCCTGCGCCCGCTGGGCCTGGACCACACCCGGTGGACGGGCGCCACCCCCACCCTTCCCCGACCGCACGCGCAGGCCTACCAGTTCTACGGCCCCGGCGCCGAGAAGGACGTCACCGTGCAGGTGCCGGTGTCCACCGAGCTGTCGTGGGTCACCACCACGCGGGACGAGAACGCCTTCTTCCGTGCGCTGCTCTCGGGCCGGCTGCTGCCGGCCCGGCAGCTGGCCGAGATGAAGCAGCCGACCGAGGAGAGCCCGGAGGTCCAGGAGCGGCTGCTCGGCGGCCGGTACGGGCTCGGCCTGGTCTCACGCCCCCTCACCTGCGGGGGGACGTACTGGAGCCACGAGGGCGGGGACGGCGGCTACATCACCCTCAACGGCGTCACCGAGGACGGCCGGCGCAGCGTCGTGGTCTCCATGTCGGAGGCGCGCGGCGACACCGAGGCGCACAGCCGGGAGCAGGAGAAGGCGGCCGGGGACCTGGTCGACCACGCCCTGTGCGCCGGGGCCGCAGCGCACGGGTGAGCGACGGCCCTCGCGGGTGGGCGACGGCCCTCGCGGGTGAGCGACGGCCGTGGTGGGTACCCGCGTTCGGGCCGTACGAACCGGGTCCGGTCACGGGCTCACGGCCGGGCCGGGGCCAGGTGGGCGGCGACGTAGGGAACGGCGACGGTCTCCAGCCCGCGGTCCGTGCCGAACGCCGGGTGGACGTTGACCTCGAAGACGACGCCGCCGTTCTCCGCGGCGAGGTCCACTCCGGCGAACGGCAGGCCGAGCGACTTGGCCGCCGACACGGCCAGGTCGGCCAGGCCGGTGGGCAGGTCGCCGGGATCCATGCGGGTGGAGACGGCGCCGCGGCTCTCGTTGCACGGTTCGTCGGGGTCCGGCTGGACGTGCTCGACCGCACGCAGGACCTGCCCGCCGAGCACCACGACGCGGTACTGGTGGCGCTGCCCGTCCGGCCCGAAGTTCCCGGCGTCGCGGGCGATCAGCCAGCCGGTGCCCGCCCGGGCGTAGTGGTGTGCGGCGGCGGCGAGTTGGGCGTGGGTGGTGATGTGGAAGACGTCGGTGCCGCCCATGCCGACCGTCGGACGGGCCCAGACGTCGCGGCCCAGCCGCTCGAACGCCTCCGCTGCCTCCCGGGTGCCGGGCCGGGTGAGGGTGACGGTCGGCATGTGGGCGATGCCGTCGCGGGTGAAGCACTCGACGGTGCGGTCCTTCTCGGTCGCTGCCCGCCAGGCCGCGGCGTCCGTGCCCAGGGACCGGGCGCCGGCCTCGCGCAGCCGGTGCTGGGTGTGTTCGAAGTCCCGGCGCCGGTGCGGCGGGATCTCGTAGACCAGCACGCCGTCGGTGGTCACGCTCGCCCCGTCGGCCTCCAGCCGCAACTCCCCGCCGTCCGCGTGGATCCGGCCGCTGCCGCCCGGGGTGAAGTGCCGCGCGTCCAGCAGGACGGGATCGCGGCCGGTGAGCAGGCGGGTAGCGGCGACGAGCGTGTCGCGGCTTCCCTCGGTGGAGCTGTGATCGGTCATCAGGACGACTTCGCTCGCTTCCATACCGGTCATTGGACCCGCTGTCCCCGCCGCGGACAAGACCGCTTCACCCGGCCCGGCTTCTCGGGCCGGGGCCGAGGCGGCCCTGCCGAGGCCCCGGCGCCGGCGCGGTCCTGCCCGCTTCAGCGGTAGAGCGCCTCGCCGCGGCTCGTGCGGGCGTAGAGCACGACGCGTCCGGTGCGATGGGGTGCGACGAGGCCGGCGGCGGCGAGTCTGTGCAGCTGGGCGGAGACGCCGCCGGCGGCCAGGCCGGTGCGGTGGGCGAGTTCGAGGGTGCTCGCCGGGGTCTCCAGCAGGCCGAGGAGCAGGGCGCGGGTGGCGCCGAGGGCCGGGGCGAGGTCGGCGGTGTCGGGGCCCGGCTCCCACAGGGTGCCGATGCCCCGCACCGGGTAGCGGATGACGGGCACCCACGGCTCGGCGGTCTTCACGTACAGCCGGGGCCAGGCGAACGCCGACGGCACCAGGACCAGCCCGCGCCCGTCCAGCGAGCGCCGGGAGCCGGGCGGGCCGGAGGTCCGGTTGGCGATCCGCAGCGTGGCGCCGGCCTGGTCGTAGGAGAGATCGGGGTGGATGTCGGCGAACATCGCGGCGGGCCCGCGCTCGGTGAGGGTGCGCGCCCGGTAGTGGATGTCGGACTCCAGCAGGGCCCGGATCCGCGGCCAGGCCGGGGCGAGGGCCCGCTGCCAGTAGCCGTGCAGGCCGGCGACGACCGCCGCCGTCCCGCGCCGCGGCGCGCGCCGCAACGGCTGGAGGCTGTCCGGCAGTTCGGCGCCGAACACGGCCGCCAGGTCGCGGCGGACGACGGCGGCAGGGGTGCGGCGCACCTCGTCGAGTTCCTCGTCGAGGCCGGTCAGCGGGGAGAGCGGGGTGGGCGCCAGGAAGCCCGGCAGGTGGCGCTTCGGGCCGGCGGTGAGGTCGCGGGCGGCCGCCGATGCGGGGTCGGTGAGCAGCGTGTCGCGGCGGTGCTGCGACACCCACGGCAGGTGGATCGCGTGTCCGGCCGGCCGGGTCAACGTCCGTACGGAGGCGAGCAGTTCCCAGGACGGTGAGATGGCCCAGCGCAGTGCGCCCAGGTCGGCGGCGGCCAGGGCGAGGGTGAGGGCGGGCGCGTTGCGGGGCGGCACGAGGATTCACCCTAGCGTGAATCCGTTGAGCCGCCCGGTACGGCCGGCGCACGCTGCCCGCCATGACGACTGCCGCTGACACTGCCACTGCCACTGCCACTGCCACCCGGGCCATCGAACTGCCGCAGGACCGCCGGCGCTACCTCTCCGCGTCCGGGGTGGCGCTGTGGGGTGCCCAGCTCGGCCAGGTGGCCCTGCCGTTGACGGCGGTCACCGTGCTGCACACCGGTGCGGGCGGCACCTCGCTGGTGAAGACGGCGCTGACGCTGCCGTTCGTGGTCCTCGGGCTGCCCGTGGGGGCGTGGCTGGACCGGGTGCGGCGCCGGCCGGTGATGATCGGCGCGGACCTGGTACGGGCGGGCGCGCTGCTGACCGTCCCGGCGGCCGCGTGGGCCGGGCACCTGACGACGGTCCACCTGCTCGCCGTGGTGACGGTGCTGGGGGTGGCGACGGTCTTCTTCGACCTGGCCGCCCAGAGCCACGTGAAGGACCTGGCCCCCGGCGCCCTGCTCGCGGGCACCAACGCCCGGCTGGCGACGATCACCCAGACCGCGCTGATCGCCGGCCCGCCGCTGGCCGGGTGGGCCGCCGGACTACTGAGCGCGCCGACCGTGCTGCTGGTCACGGCCGGCGGCTACCTGTGGTCGGCGGGCCGGCTCGCCACCCTGGCGACGCCGGAGCACCCGGGCGGCGCCGGGCCCCGGCGGCGCCTGCTGCGCGAGATGGCCGAGGGCGTCGCGTTCGTGGCCCGCCAACCGGTGCTGCGCACGGTGGTGGCCGCCGGGTGCCTGGTGAACGTCGGAACGGCGGGGGTGACGACGCTGCTGCCGGTGCTGGCCCTGACCGAACTGGGGTGGAGCGGGGCGCAGCTCGGGGCGTTCCTCGGCGCCGGGGGGGTGGGCGGGCTGGTCGGCGCGGTGTCGGCGGTGCGGCTGGCCGGGCGGCTCGGGGCTGGGCGGGCGGCGCTGCTCGTCGGCGTCGCCGTCGCGCCGCTGGCCATCGGCCTGCCGCTGCTGGGTGCGCCGGTGCCGGCTCCGGTGGCGGCCGTGGGGTGGGCGCTGGTGATGCTGAAGGTCGGGTTCGACTCGGTGGTGATGATGACCTTCCGCCAGCAGGTGACGCCCGCCGGGCTGCTGGGCCGGGTCAACGGCACGATGCGGGTGCTGTTCACGGGGGCGGTGGCGCTCGGCGCGGCGTCGGCGGGGGTGCTGGCGCAGGCGGTCGGGCTGCGCTGGGCGCTGGCGGTGTCGGCCGGGTGCCTGGCGTGCGTGTGGATCCCGATCGCGCTGTCGCCGCTGCGGCGGATGACGGTGCTGGACGCGGGGCCGCAGGCGGGTCCGCGGTAGGGGGGTTGGGACGGCGCGTCACGCGGCGGGCCGGTCGTCCTCGGGGTCGTGCAGGGCGGGGGCGTACGAGATGCCGACGATCAGGCCGTCCGCGGTGAGGAGCCTGGCCACGGTCTGGCCCCACGGCTCGGTGCGGGCCTCGTGCACCAGCTCGAAGCCCGCGCGCCGGAGTTCGGCACCGGCGGCCGCGACGGCTTCCGGATTCGCCACCTCGAACTCGATCGACGCCTGCGGGACCACGCGGTCGGCGGGCCACCGGTCCGTGCCGAAGCACGCCCGGGCGGCCTGCGAGAGCGGCCACAGGCCGAAGTGCTTGCTGCCGGGGACGCTCCCGCTGGAGTAGTAGCCGTCGCCCTCGCCCTCCAGGGGCAGGCCGAGGGCGTCGATGAACAGCCGGCGGCTCAGCGGCGGGTCGGCGACGACCGCCGCCACGCTGGTGATGAAGAGGACGTCCATGCCGGGTGGCGCTCCCTGGTGCGGATGCGGCGGTCGGCGGAGGCCGGATCCCGCCGAACCTATCCGCCCGCTCTCCGGAGGCCCGGACACCCGGGCGGGCACCGGGCGCCGGGTCACCCGATCGGGCGGCTGTGGGTGCCGGTTGCGGGGGGCGCGCTTGTCAGGTGGCGCGCTGTCAGGTGGCGCGCTGGCCGTGGAGGAGGACGGGCAGGGAGCGGCCGGCCAGCGCCTCCAAGACGCGGGCGGCCTGAGCGGGAGCCATGTGGGCGGGGATGTCGTTGGCGGGGACGAAGCGCGCGCCGTGCAGGCCGCTCCACTTCTGCGGGGGGACGGTGAGGCGGACGTCGTCGGGCACGGTGCCGCCGTCGAAGACCAGGTTGAGGCGTTCCAGGTAACGGTCGGCGGGGGTGAAGTCGACCGTGGTCACGTCGGTGAGGCGGGCGACGATGCCGGTCTCGGCGTGCAGGTGCCGGGCGGCGGCCAGGTGCGGGGGCTCGTTGGGCTTGGCGGAGCCGCCGGGCAGGATCAAGCCGTCCATGTAGTCCGGGTCGACGAGCAGGACGTCGCCGCGCTGGTTGCGGAGCAGGACGTGGCAACCGAGCCGGCACACGGGCGGCTTGGCGAGCAGACGGGGATCACGCATCGAGGGGGTTCACTTCCTGAGGACGACGAGGAGGACGACGGCGAAGCAGGCCCACCACAGGGACCGGGCGAGGAGGTCAGTCGTCATGCGTGAGACGCTCGTAGCGCAGGCCCTTGCGGAGCAGGTCGACCACGCGCAGCAGGTCCGGCGGGCGGGCCGGGCCGAGGTCGATCAGGTAGTTGCCGGTGAGGCGGCCGTACTCCCAGTCCACCTCGACCGAGGGCAGCTTGACGCCGCCGAGGGCGAGGACGGTGGTCAGGTCGTCCAGGACGCCGGCGGCCTGCCGGCGCTGCTCGGCGGTCGCACGGGAGAGCACGGAGTCCGTCACCGCTCCCCCGGTCGCTTGTGGACCTCGAAGAGGCGCCAGGCGCTGTAGGCGTCGGAGAAGAAGGTGAACCCGGTGAGCTCACCGGTCGGTTGGCGCAGCCACTCGCCGCTGATCTCGTTGCGGACCCGGTAGCACTGGGCGTCGGGGTCGAAGCGGACGCCGTAGCCGTGGAGGCGGCGGGGCACCTTGTCGTCGGACATGGGATTGGAACCCTCTGCGATCGGAGTTTCACGTTCTGTGCACATGGTGGCCCGGCGGCACCTAGCATGGGAAGTGGCATGCGACTTGCCTACGGGGTCGCCGGAAGTTGAGGACTGCCATGAACAAGAAGAAGATTGACCCGGAGTCCAGCCCCTGGGCGCCCTTCGGAATCCAACTTCGCAACTTCCGAGAGGCAAGGGGCCTCAAGCTGGAGCAGCTGGCTCCGCTCCTGGAGTGCTCCCCGTCGCACCTCTCGTACATCGAACTTGCGCACCGGCCGCCAAGTCGCAAGCTCGCCGAACTGGCGGACGAAGCGCTCGGTACCGGCGGCACGCTGCTGCTGATGTGGTATCAGCTGAAGAACGCCGCGATCCTGGAGGGCTTCCCGGAGTTCTCCCGATACGAGGCCCTTGCCGAAACGATCAGGATCTTCGAGGTTGACGTCATCACGGGACTGCTGCAGACCCGGGCGTACGTGACGGCGCTCCAGATGGGTTCCGTCAGGCAAGGCGCTACACCCCAGGAGCTGGCCGAGGAGCGCATCGCCTTCAGGCTGGCCCGTCAACAGGTCCTGGAGCGGACCCCTCCTCCACTCGTCCACGTGGTGTTGGACGAGAGCTGCCTCAGGAGGTTCGTCGGCGGGCGCGATGTCATGGTCGGACAGCTGCTCCACCTTGAGCAGCTGTCCGCTCGACCCAACATCGTCATCCAGGTGGCGCCGTTCACCTTGGGCGAGCACCGGATGTTCTCGCACATGGCGACACTCCTTACCATGCCGAACCGCAAAATTCTCGCGTACGGCGAGATTGAACAGCGTGGCTACATCGACCGCGATTCCAAGTCGGTTGCCACGCTCATCGAAAGCTACGATCGGCTTGCGGTCGAAGCCCTCGGCCAAGCTGAATCGCTGGCTTTCATCCGTGCGGTAAGGAGGGACCTGGAGTGGATGTCGACCTGACCGCCGCTTCCTGGCGGAAGAGTTCGTACAGCGGCCCAAACGGCGGTCAGTGCATCGAGGTCGCCGACGGCATCTCCGGTGCCATGCCCGTGCGCGACTCCAAGGACCCCTCCGGCCCGGCCCTCGCTTTCTCCTCTGCCGCCTGGCGGTCCTTCGTCACCGCCGTGCGCAGCGGCGAGTTCGACGCCCGCTGACCACCCCGCACCGCACCGGAGTGGGAAGTCGGCCCCGCCGACTTCCCACTCACCCTCGTGCCGTTCGGATCAGGACGCTTCGGGCAGGAGTGCGGCGACGTCCGCCAGCGTCCGGGCTGCCGGTGCCGGGTCGACCAGCCACTTGAGGTGGCTGCCGGCGAGGGTGCGGACGTCGTAGGGGTTCTCCGGCGTCAGTGCGTCGCCCTCGCGGATCATCCGGTCCTGCATGGCGAGCGGGATGCTGGTGTCCTCGGTCAGCCGGACGTACGTCCTGGGGATCCGCCCCCAGCTGTCGGCCTGCGCCCGGTCGTCGGGCGTGCCGGCGTCGAGGTTCTCGTCGGGCTGGAAGGTGTTGAGGAAGACCATGAACTCCTCGTCCGTCCCGTCGGCGAGGAAGGCCGCCTTGAAGGCCGCCAGGACGCCGGGGTCGGCGGTGCGGAAGTTGCAGCGCAGCAGGCCGAGTTCGGCGGGGTTGGCGACCATCGCGGAGGCGAGGCCGGCGGCGTCGACCGTGGCCATCTCGGGTTCGGCGTAGTAGGCGCTGACGTCGAGGTCGACGGGGCACCAGGCGGAGACGTAGACGATGCGGTCGATCAGGTCGGGCCGCTGGTTGGCGGCGACCGTGGCCGTCATACCGCCGCGGCTGTGGGAGACGAGGACGACGGGCCCGTTGCGCTTGGCCCGTTCCAGTACCGCGATGAGGTGTGCGGCGTTGTCGGCGAGGGTGACGCCTTTGATGGCGCCGGGCGTGGTGGCGAGGGCGGCGAGGTCCTGCGGTGCCTGGTAGGCGTGCGGGTAGGTCGCGGCGAAGCCGTGTCCCGGGAGGTCGACGGCGACCGAGCGGTGTCCGAGGAGGCCGAGTTCGGCCTGGAGGGGTGCGAAGGAGAAGGAGTTCGCGAAGGCTCCGTGGACCAGTACGAACGTCGGTGGCATCTGTTTACGACTCACTTTCCGGTCCGCTGCGGCGCCGGCGGCACGCGTGGCCGCTCCTCCCGCCGCAGGGACCTCTGGCATGGCAGGCGTCGGCGGGTCAAGCGCGGAGTCACACGGGCAGCGTGCGAACGGCCCCCCGTCGTCCGTGCGTTCACCCTACCCCGTCGAAGATCATCCGCAGGGCCCGCGGGCGCCGGCTGTTCAGGCTTCGGCGCGCAGCCGGGTGCGGGTGCGCATGAGGATCCGGCCGAGCATGTTCTTGCCGGTGCCGGTCCGGCCGCGCCCCCAGTAGTGGTCGGTGGTGGTGTCCTCGACGATCTCCTCGTCGGCGGTGGCCAGCAGGATCGCGCGGATGTCCGCGTGGGTGCGGAACTTGGCGGTGACGGCCCGGCGCATCACGTCGTCCTTGACGCGCTCCCAGTCCCGGCGCAGCGGCTTTGCGGGGTCGCGGCCGAGCTCGGCGGCGCGCAGGGGTGTGCGGGCGCGGCGGATCACGTCGGCGTGGCGGGTGCCGGTGAACTTCTGAGCCTGGAAGTAGTGTTCGGAGGTCGGCCAGGTGTGGCCGTCGAGTTCGAAGCCGTGGGCGGAGAAGTTGGAGAAGCAGCCGTGGGGGGCTTCGTCGGCACCGTAGAAGTAGATGGTCATCCTGGCCTCGTGTGGGTCTCGGGAACGGGCACGGTGTCAGGCCGTGCGGCGGGTCCGCAAGCGGTTTCCGGTCGGTGGGGTGGCGGGTCGTGGCAGGTGGGGGGAAGCATGGGCGGGGATCCGGTCATCGAGGCCGTGCGCCGCGGGGACGACGATGCGGTCCGGGTGCTGCTGGCGGGCGGGGCCGATCCGGAGGCCGTCGACGGGCGGGGGGTGTCCGCGCTGTGCCTGGCGGTGGCGGCGTTCGACTCCTCGGCGGCCGGTCACCTGGTGGAGGCCGGTGCGGACGCGTTGCGCCGGCTGCCGGACTGGAGTACGCCGTTGCTGCGGGCGGTCGACAGCGGCTCGGTCGCTCTCGTGATCGAGGTGCTCGGTGGGGCGCCGCTGGACGGGGCCGCCGGTGCCGAACTGCTGGCGCGTGCCCGGCTGTGGCACGAGCGGGGGCCGGTCGCGGTGCTGCGGGAGCGGACGGGGGCCTCGGGCCCGGTGGAGTACGGCCGGGTGCGGGACCGGGACGGGGTGAGCTGGTGCCACGAGGTGCGGCTCGGCGGGTCGGCCGTCCACGACGGCCATGCCGGCGTGCTGACCCTCCTGGAGGAGCACCTCGGACTGCGCCCCGGTGTCGGGGAGCTGGCCGGCCGGGCGTGCGCACTGGAGCATCCGGACGGGGAGCACGCCTCCTGGCTGCAGATCGTCGGCACCCTCGCGGGCCGGCAGGACGACGCGACGTGGCTGGCCGCGGCGGCGCTGCGCGCCCACCCGGATCCGCTGCGCCGCCGCTTCGGTGCGCAGGTGCTGGCCTCGCTGCACCTCGGGGGCTACCGCCACGGCACGCGGAGCCCGTTCCTGGAGCGCGCGCGGGAGCTCTTCCTCGACTGGGGGGCCGCGGAGGAGCACCCGGACGTCCTGGCCGAGGTCCTGGGCGGCCTGGCCCCGTTCAGGGACCCCCGGATCCAGCCGCTCGGCCTCGCCCGTCTCGGGCACCCCGCCCCGCAGGTGCGGGCCCGGGTGGCGGCTCTGCTGGAGAGCACGCCCTCGCGCGGCCTGGAGCGGTGGACGTACACCCCCGAGGGGCTGGACGCGATGCTGCGCCTGGCCCGTGACCCCGACGCGGGTGTGCGTGAGGACGCCGTTTACCAGCTCGCCGACCGCAAGGATCCGTCGCCCGCGGTCGGGGACGCACTGGCCGCCGCGCTGGACGACGAGGAGCAGGACATCCGCATCTGGGCGGTGTTCGGGCTGGCCGAGCGTGACGATCCGCGCTGCGTGGAGGGCGCCGGGCGGGTGGGGGCGGTGGCCGACCGTGCCGCCCGGGCCTGGATCCTGGACGCGCCCGCCCGCTTCGAGCGGCGCCGCCGCGAGCGGGAGGCCGCGGCCGCGTCGGAGTGACGGGCGCTCAGGGCGCTCAGGGCGCTCTCACTCCCGGGCGGTCCCGGCGCCGGCGATCTCGGCCCGGGCGGTCTTGGCCTCGGCGCCGGCCCGGGGCGTCCCGTCGACCGCGACGCAGATGCCGAACACGCGGTCGTGGCTCGTCCAGCCGTTGACCCGGCCCCGGTTGTTGCTGATCTGCACCCGTTTGCGGGCCGGGTCGAGGGCCGACACCAGGTGCAGGTAGACCGTCCCGGCGACCCTGGCCAGGACGATGTCCCCGGTCTCCAGCTTCGCCGGGTCCACCGGGGCGACGCGCACCGGCTGCCGGCTGCGGATCAGGGGGACCATCGAGGAACCGCTCGGCCGGAACTCGACGGTCGCCCCGCCCGCGACCCTGGCCGCCACCGCATCCAACACACCCATCCGGCGATCGTGGCAGACCGCGCCCGGCCGGGCCCACCGGTTTTCCGGCGGCGAGCCGCTCACTGCGCGCCACCGCCGTTCGCCCCGGCGTCCGGGGCCTGCGCCGTCTGCGCCGTCCGCACTGTCTGCGCCTGGGCGCGGGCCAGTTCGGCGCGGGCGCGCAGCAGCAGGCACCGGGCGTAGGTGTCGGCGACCTTCAGCGCGGCGGGCGCGGTCCCGAGCAGCAGCAGGGTCACGGGGTCCATCACGGCGGCGTACCTCCCGGTGCGTCCCGCCCTCGGCGGACCCCGGTCGGGGTGCCTGAGGCGGCTGCCGGGAAGTGGCGTGCGCCGGCCGGGGCGTTTACCGCCCGGCCCGTGAATCCTTCCGGCGGCCCCTGCGGAGTGAACCCGATTGCCGGCCGGGGCCGTTGTCCCGGACCGGGGAGCCCGACGGGCACCTGCGCCGCTTCACTTGCCCGCGGGGGCTTCCGGCCTCCGCCCGACCGACGGGAACCACGAGTCCGTGCACGAAGTCTGGACCGGTGTGAACTCCGATACCCCGCAGAACGATCCGACACCGGCCGCGACTCCTCCCCCGATCAACCGCCGCCGGCTGCTGCTGAGCGCCGCCGGGGGCCTCGGCGCGCTCGCCGTGGCCGGCGGGACCGGCTGGTGGGCGAGCCGCGGCGAGGTGCGCGGCCCGCGGCTGTGGGCCTCGCCCGACCTGGGCGGGCGGGTCGTACTGGCCGCCGGGGCGCAGCACGGGCTGTTCGCGTCGGGGTACGACGGCAGGGTGCGGGCGCTGGATCCGGCGACCGGTGCGGTGCGCTGGAGCCGGGTGGTGGGGGCGGCGGCGCCCGCGGACGGCCCGGACGGGTGGCAGCTGGCGAGTTCGGGCGGGTGGCCGCTGGCGGCGGGGGACGGCGTGGTGTGCGTGGCCTCCACGGCGGGTGTGCAGGTCCTGGACGCGGCGTCGGGTGAGCCGCGGTGGGAGGCGGCGGCGCCGGACTGGGACGAGTTCCCGTGGCAGCAGGAGCCGGTGGTCGGCGGGGGCCGGGTGTTCGCGGCCCACGGGACGTCGCTGCGCTGCTACGACGCGGTGGGCGGGGGGTTGTGCTGGAGCAGCGATCCGGGTGCCTCGGGGGTGCCGGCGCTGGCCGGGGGGACGGTGTTCGCGGGCGGCCGGTACGGGGGGCTGCTCGCGTTCGACGCGCGCAGCGGGGAGCGGCGGTGGGTGCAGGAGGCGGTCGACGGCACCGGTACCCCGCCCGTCGTCGAGCGGGGTGTCGTCCACGTCCTGCAGAACGGTCCGACGGTGGATTCGGCGACCGTCTTCGCGCTCGACGCGGCCACCGGCCGGGTGCTGTGGCAGCGCGGGCGGCTGCCGGTGTCGGGGCCGTTGTCGGTCGCGGACGGGGCGGTGTGCCTGCTGAGCGGGGAACGGCTGGTGGCGTTGGACGCGGCCACGGGCGAGACGCGGTGGACGGCGCAGGTGCCCCGGGGTCTGGGGCGCGGGACGAGTTCGGCGGCCGCCGCGGACGGCACGGTGTACGTGGGGACGAACGACGACCGGCTGTTCGCGTTCGACCTGGTGACGGGCCGGGCGCGGTGGCGCGACGAGCCGCAGCGGCTGCGGGAGGACACGGAGTACACCCGGGTGTTCCTGGCGGCGGCCGGTTCGGCGGTCTTCCGGGGCAGCCGGACCGGTCTGCACGCGCTGGGGGCGCTGCCGTCGGCCTGATGTGACGGGGCGTGGCGTCCCGGCCCGGGAGGTCTCCGGCCGGGGTGTTCGGGAGTGGGACGTCGGACGGGCCGACTTCCCACTCCCGTTGCCTCTCCCGGTCTCGTGCCCGTGCGGTCGGCGGTCGGCGGTCGGCGGCCGGTGCCCGGGGGCCCGGCGTACGGGTGCGGGATCGTGGAGAGCCGCTGGTCACGGGGTCGGCCGGGGGCCGTGGCCGGGCCGCCGTTTGCCAGGCTCCGCCGCTCCGGGCAGTGGATCAAGGAGAGGCAGAGGCACGCGGTGGACCAGGAGCGCATGGAGCCGGCGTACGCGCCCACGGGTGAGGACTTCCGTGAGGCGATCGCCGCCCACGCCCGGCACACCACCGTCGGCCGGGTGGTGCGGGTGGCGGTGTGGGTGCCGGCCGCCGTCGCCGCGCTCGGCTGCGTGTTGGGGGCCGCGAGCGGCGCGACGCACCTGTCGGACGTGGGGCTGGTGGCCCTGCTGGCGGCCACGGCGCTGTTCGCGCCGCGCTCCCAGGTGCTCTCGGCGCACCGGCGGGCGCAGCGGCGCGGCGGCCGGTACCGCGCGGTGGTGGACGGCACCGGGGTGAGCGTCACGGACGCGCGCGGCACCCGCGTGATGCCCTGGGCGCGGGTGCCGCGCTCGCTGGAGACCGAGCACCTGTTCGTGGTGCTGAACCGCAGCGGCAACTGCCTCGTCGTGCTGCCCAAGCGCGCCACCTCCTCCCCCGACGCGCTGCGCGCCCTGCTCGCCCGGCACACCACGCCGGCGGGCGGCGCGGCGGTCAGCGGCGCGGCGGTCAGCGGCGCGGCGGTCAGCGGCGCGGCGGTCAGCGGCGCGGCGGTCAGCGGCGCGGGTTCGGCGGCGCGGGTTCGGCGGTGCGGGTTCGGCGGTGCGCTCGAAGTAACCCGCCAGGGCGGGGCCGGCGCTGACGGTGGTTCAGAAGCGGTCGGGCCCCGACCACTCGTACCAGTGGTCGCCGACCGGGGTGTACCCGTCGGGCGCGGGGGCGCCGGAGGGGAAGTAGGTGTAGCCGTGGCCGGCGAAC
The DNA here is from genome assembly GCF_044541955.1 of Kitasatospora sp. NPDC085464. Taxonomy (NCBI): domain Bacteria; kingdom Bacillati; phylum Actinomycetota; class Actinomycetes; order Kitasatosporales; family Streptomycetaceae; genus Kitasatospora; species Kitasatospora sp. NPDC085464. The sequence goes on along the minus strand of NZ_JBITTM010000065.1, from coordinate 13,406 downwards.
ACGCCGGTGCCGGAGACGGTGAACCTGACTCCGCCGCCGACGAGTTCGGCGTTGCCGATCGGCAGGCCGCCGATCCAGCCCGAGGCGCCGCGGGTCGTGCCGCCGTCGAGGGCCTGCCGGGCGGCGACGGTCAGGGCGGGGCGGGCGAGGGCGAACCGGGCCTCGCGGGGCACGTCGGAGCAGGCCAGCGGCACCGCGATGCCGGCCACCAGCGGCGCGGCCACCCAGCGCCACCGCCCGCCGCCCCCGACCCGGGCCGTGCGCCCGTCCGCGGTGCGCCCGCCCGAGGTGAGCACCAGCTGCCGGACGGTCCAGGCGAACGGCAGCACGGCGAGCGCCGCCAGGCCCGCCCCGCACAGGCCGTAGTCCAGGCCCGGCACGCTCGCCCCCGCGACGACCGCGCCCGAGGCGAGCAGGCAGCCCAGCAGGGCGCTGTTGCCGGGGCGGTGGAAGCGCCGCACCCGGCGCCGTACGGCCGGGAACGCGGCCGGCGCCGCCGCGGCCAGGGCGAGCAGGACCAGGACCGGCGCCGGGAGCAGGTGGACCACGGCGAGCGGGAGCATCGCGAGCATGCCGGCGCTCGCGGTCAGCAGCGTCGCGGCCAGGTGCGCGTAGCCGCCCGGCGCCGCGGCCACGGCGGCCAGCACGGCCGCCAGCAGCAGCGGCGCGCGGTAGCCGGGCTCGGTGAGGCGGCGGATCGCGGCGGCTCCGGCGGCGGGGGGAAGGAGGTGGTTCGTGTTCACGGCGATCCCCCGGGGCGAGGCGATCCTCGGCTCCTACGCCGCCGCCGGGCGCCACCCCGCCCGCCACGGTGACAGCGGCGCGGCCTTCGACGTCACCCGCCCGGCCAAGGACCACCTCGCCTTCGGCCACGGCCCGCACTTCTGCCTCGGCGCCCCGCTGGCCCGCCTGGAGGGGCGCACCGCGCTGCGCAGGCTCTTCGAGCGCTTCCCCGACCTCGCCCTCGCGCCGGGCACCGAGCTGCGGCCGGTCGAGTCGATGATCTCCAACGGGCACCACGCGCTGCCGGTGCTGCTCGGCGAGCAGGCGCCGGCGGCCCCCTGAGCAGCGCCTGCCCACCCACCCCCGGCTCCCCCGGCTCCCCCGGCTCCCCGCGGCGGGGCCTGACCCGCGCGGAGCAGCGGGCGGGCCCGGGCCGGGCGGTCGTGCTAGCAATGGCGGCAGGGGCGGGGCCATCCGTACGGAGCACCCGAGGCACGTACGCACGCACTCGAAGCCGGAGACCGTCTTGTCGCACCACCTCAGCGGACCGAACCTACGCTCGCCCGAGGGCGACGCGCGCCTGGACCTGACCGACCTGTTCGCCTTCGCCGCGCCGGAGCCGGGCCGCACCGTGCTGATCATGAACGTCAACCCGGTCGCGCCGACCGGCGGGCAGGCCTTCCACCCGGAGGCGGTGTACCGGATCAACGTCGACACCGACGGCGACAACCGGGCCGACCTCGCGTTCAGCTTCACGTTCTCCGAACCGGTGGACGGGGCGCAGACCATGACGGTGCGGCGGGCCACCGGTGAGGGGGCGCGCGGGCACGAGGCGACGGGCGAGCCGCTGGTGTCGGGGGCGCCGGTGAGCTTCACGGGCACCCCGGCCGTGGTGGAGGCGGGCCCGTACCGGGTGAGCGCGGGGCTGCGCAGCGACCCGTTCTTCGCGGACCTGGACGGGATCGTGCACGAGTTCCGGTGGACGGGGGTGGACTGGGGCGCGGACAAGAACGTGTTCGGGATCGTGCTGGAGGCGCCGGACGCCGAGTTCGGTGCGGCGCCGCAGATCGGGGTGTGGGCGCGGGTGAGCGTGCGCAGGGACGGGCGGCTGGTGTCGGTGGACCGGGGTGCGCACCCGTCGCTGACGGCGTACTTCAACGAGGAGGACGTCAAGGACGCGTACAACGCCGGTGAGCCCGCCGAGGACTGGCAGACCTATCGCGAGCCGTGGACGGCCAGGCTGCAGCACTTCGGCGGGTACACCACGGACGCGGCCGAGGCGCAGCTGCGGATCGTGCTGCCGGACGTCCTGCGCTACGACCGCGCCCGTCCGGCCGGGTACCCGAACGGGCGCACGCTGAGCGACGACGTCACGTCGGCGCGGCTGTCGATGCTCACCGACGGGACGGTGCCCACCGATCACATCGGCCCGCACACCGACCTGCTGCCCGCCTTCCCGTACCTGGGGCACCCGCACTGAGCCCGGTGCCCGCCACCCCGGGCCCGCCCGGCTCCCCCGCCGGCCCCTTCCTCCTCCGGCCTGCCCGGGGCCGCGGGCCCCGGCATTGAACGGGTTCGCCGCCCCGGGCCGTTGAGGAGGTTGGCGGGGGCCGGGCACACGTAGTGACAGGAGGCGATGGCGTGGCGGGCGACCACACGGTCATCGAGCGGGTACGGCGACTGGAGCAGGACGCGGACTGGGACCTCGCCCCCGCGTACGGGCCCGTGTCACCCCGGCCGGAGGCCGCGCCCCTGCCGGAGACCGGACCGCGGTGGCACCGGCCGCTGGACGCCATGGGCACGGTGCTGGTGCCCCCGGAGGCCCGGCCGCTGCCCGCCGCACTCCCCCCGCAGGCACCGCCCCCGCCGCCGCAGCCGCAGCACCTGCCGCCGCAACACCTGCCGCAGCCGCAGCCGGCCCTGCTCCTCGCCGTACCGCCCGCGCCGCCCGTCCACCCCGCTGCGCCGGCCCCGCCGACGCCGCCGATCCAGACGGCCCCGCCGATCCAGACGGCCCCGCGCGTGCCGCACGCGCAGGCGGTCAACGCCCCCGCCGCACCCGCCGCGCCCGCAGCGCGGCGGGGCCTGCGCGGGATCGGCCTCGGCGCCGCGCTCGGCCGGGGCGAGCGCGAACGGCTGGAGGCCGTCATCCGCACGCCGCTGCAGCGCTCCTACCGGATCGCCGTCGTCGGCCTCAAGGGCGGGGTGGGCAAGACCTCCGCGACGCTGGCCCTCGGCTCCGTCCTCGCCGAGACCCGGTCCGACAAGGTGATCGCCGTCGACGCCAACCCGGACACCGGCACCCTCAGCCGGCGGGTCCGCCGGGAGACCACGGCCACCGTCCAGGACCTGCTGGCCGCCGCGCCCTCGATCACCGGCTACATGGACATCCGCCGCTTCACCTCGCTGACCGCCAGCGGGCTGGAGGTCCTGGCCAACGACCCGGACCCGGCGGTCGCCACCGGCTTCGGCGGCGAGGACTACCGGCAGCTGGTCGACCTGCTCGCCCGCCAGTACCCGATCGTCCTCAGCGACTGCGGCACCAGCCTGCTGCACGGCTCCATGAGCGCCGTGCTCGACCTCGCCGACCAGCTGGTCATCGCCGCCACCACCAGCATCGACGGCGCGAGCGGCGCCGGCGCCACCCTGGAGTGGCTGCACGCGAACGGGTACGGCGCGCTGGCGCAGCGCAGCGTGACCCTGATCTCCGGCGTCCGCGGCACCGGCCGGGTGGTGAAGGCGGAGACGATGGTCGCGCACTTCGAGCGGCTGTGCCGGGCCGCGGTCGTCCTGCCGTTCGACGAACACCTGGCCCTCGGCGGGACGTTCGACCCCGCGAAGCTGCGTCACCGCACCCGCCGCGCCCACCTCGAACTCGCCGCCGCGGTCGCCGAGGGAATGAACCTCGGCGCCGCCCACCCCGCACACCCGGTGCAGTCCGTGCACCCCGCGGGCCTCGCGCAGCCCTCGGGCCTCGTGGGCGGGCCCGTTCCCGCCTGCTAGCAGCCGCGTTCGACGCCGGTCACGCGACGGGACGTCATGTCGGCCGGGGACGCGTCGTCATGGGCGTCCGGAGGCCGGGCGGAGCGTGCGCTCGCACGCCCGACCCGGCCCGACCCGGCCCGCCTCGGCCCGGGTCGGGCTCCCGGGTCCCCGGGGGTCAGGCCTGCCAGCGGCCGGGGCGCCAGGCGCGGCGGCGGCCGGCCGTGCAGACCAGCGCGGTGCCGGTGATCAGGGCCACGGCGGTGAGGACGGCGCCCGCCGTCATGATCGCCTCGCGGCCGGCCGGGTCGGGGGGCGGCGGTCGGAGTGCGGCCGTGGTCGGGGCCGGGCGGGCGGACGGCGCGGGGGCGGGTGCGGGGGCGCCGACGGCGGCTGCCGGGTCGACCGTGCCGTAGCCGAGGCGAGGGTCCGGCAGGGCGGTGCCGGGGTGGTAGGCGGTGGCGGTGAGGCGGTCCTTCAGCTGGGCCGGGCCGAGGTCGGGCCGGTAGCCGAGGACCAGGGCGGCGGTGCCGGCGACCACGGCGGCGGCGAAGCTGGGGCCCGAGCCGGTGAAGTAGCCCTTGCCGCCGGGTCCGACGCTCATCATGGCGTCCCCGGGGGCCACCAGGTCGATGCGTCCGGACCCGCCGGAGGCACCCCCTGAGCCGCCGGACCCGCCGGACCCGCCGGACCCGCCGGAGTCCGAACCGCCGCCGGGCGGGGCGCCGTTCGGGGCCAGGTCGGACACCGTGAGCACCTGCGCGGGGGCCTGGGCGGCGCCGGGGCCGCCGCCCTGGTCGGGTGCGGCCGGGGCGACCACCAGGGCGCCCTTGCCGTCGGCGTAGCGGACCGCGCCGGCCAGGTCCTCGTTGCCCGCCGCGACGGGCAGGGCGACCGCGATCACCCGGGCGCCGCCGTCGGCCGCGTCGCGGATGCCCTTGGCCAGCAGGGCGGCGGTGGTGTTCCCGGCGTCGTCGGTCACGGCGACGGCGAGGATCCGCGCCTCGGGGGCGATGCCCGTGAAGCCGACGCCGTCGCGGTGGCGGGCGGCGATCAGCCCGGCCAGGAAGGTGCCGTGGCCGACGCAGTCGCGGGTGGAGCCGCCGTCGCCGTACTCGCGCGGCCCCGGCACGAGGCGCTCGCCCAGGACGCCGGAGGCCGGGTCGACGCCGGAGCCGACGACGGCGACGGTCACGCCGGCGCCGCGGCCGAGCTGCCAGGCGGTCTCGGGGCGCAGGAAGGCCTGGGCCCAGGGCATCCGGTCGGTGTCCTTGTCGGAGGGTTTCACGCAGCCGTCCGTGCGGGCGGTGCCCCGGTTCTGCCCGATCACGGGCAGCGCGGCGTCGCCGCCGGAGGGGGCGGGGCCGGGGCGGGCGGTGCCCGGCGCGGCGGGTGTGCCGGCGACGGGGACGCCCGCGACCGGGGCGCCGGGCAGCGGGGCTCCGGGGGCCGGGGCTCCGGGGGCGGCGCCGGCCGGGGTGGCCGGCGCCAGCAGGACGGCGCAGCACAGCGCGGTGGCGGCCGTCGCCGGGACGGGCCCGGCGCGGCGCGGACGGGGGCGATCGCCCGTCACGCGCCGCTCCGCTGGAGCAGTGCGGGGATGTCCTGCGGGAGCAGCAGGCTCAGCTCCGACACGTCGCCGATGTCGAGCCGGGCGAGGCGGCCGGCCTGGCGGGTGATCATCGCTTCGAGGGTCTGGCGGGCGAAGCGGCCGTTGCCGAAGGTGCGGTCGCGCGGGACGGCTTCGCACAGCTGTGCCAGGGCGGTGAGGGTCTCGGGGGCGCAGACGTAGCCGGCCTGTTCGGCCTGCAGCCGCACGATGGTGACGAGTTCGTCGGCGCTGTAGTGGTCGAAGGCGATCTGCTGGGAGAAGCGGGAGGCGAGACCGGGGTTGGAGGCGAGGAAGCCCTGCATCTCCTCCTGGTAGCCGGCGACGATCACCACGACCTCGTCGCGGTGGTCCTCCATGAGTTTCATCAGGGTGTCGACGGCCTCCTGGCCGAAGTCGCCGCCGGAGCCGCCGCCGCGCGGGGTGAGGGTGTAGGCCTCGTCGATGAACAGGACGCCGCCGCGGGCGCGTTCGAAGGCGTCGCGGGTGAGCTGCGCGGTGTGGCCGATGTAGCGGCCGACCAGGTCGGCGCGGGCGGTCTCGACGAGGCGGCCGCCGGGCAGGACGCCGAGTTCGGCGAGGAGTTCGCCGTAGAGCCGGGCGACGGTGGTCTTGCCGGTGCCGGGCGGGCCGGCGAAGACCAGGTGGTGGCTGATCTTCGCGGTGGGCAGTCCGGCCTGTTCGCGGCGGCGGACCTGGGTGATCAGGTTGACCAGGTTCTCGACCTGTTCCTTGGCGGCGGTGAGGCCGACCATCGAGCGCAGCTGTTCCAGCAGTGCGGTGCTCCCGCCGCCGTCGGCGCCCGCTGCGCCGGTGTCGGCGCGGGCCGCGGCGGCGGCCTCGGCGCCGAGGTCCTCGGGCAGCAGCAGCGGCAGGTCGGCGTCGGTGACCTCGGCGAGTCCGGCGAGCCGGGAGGCCTGCCGGTCGACCATCTCCTCGAAGACCTTGCGGGCGGCGCGGCCGTTGCCGAAGTCGGCGCCCTTGGGCATGCGGGTGAAGTGCGTGCCGAGCGCGTCGACGGCGGCGGCGTCGAGTTCGTAGCCGTGGGCGGCGGCGGCCCGTTCGACGATGGTGACCAGTTCCTCGGGCGCGTAGTTGCGGAACTCGACGGTGCGGCTGAAGCGGGAGGCCAGGCCGGGGTTGGAGGCGAGGAAGTCGCGCATCTCGTCCGAGTACCCGGCGACGATCACCACCACGTCGTCGCGGTGGTCCTCCATCAGCTTGACCAGGGTGTCGATGGCCTCGCGGCCGAAGTCCGGTCCGGTGCCGCCGGATCCGGCGGACAGCGCGTACGCCTCGTCGACGAACAGGACGCCGCCGAGCGCGGACTGGAAGACCTCGGTGGTCTTGATCGCGGTGCCGCCGACGATCGAGGCGACCAGGTCGGCGCGGGCGACCTCGACGAGGTGGCCGTCGCGCAGCACACCGAGTTCGGCGAGGATGGCGCCGTAGAGGCGGGCGACGGTGGTCTTCCCGGTGCCGGGGGGCCCGGCGAAGATCAGGTGGCGGCCCATCGGCAGGGCGGGCATCCCGGCCTGTTCGCGGCGCCGGGCGAGCTTGTTGAGGTTGACCAGGGTGGCGACCTGTTCCTTGACGCCCTCCAGGCCGACCAGGGCCTGCAGGGCGGCCTGCGGTCCCTCCGGCTCGGGCGGCGGCGGGGCGGCGGCCGGGTCCGGTGCCGGGCCGGCGGTGTCGTCGTGGCCGGCGGGGCCGCGGCCGGTGTCACCGGTGTCGCCGGGGGCGCCGGCCGGGCGGGCGGCGGCGGGGCCGTCCTCGGCTCCGGCTCCGGCGGTGCCGTGGCTGTCGGCGCGGCCGTTGTCGCGGCTGGTGAGGTCCTGCACGGCGAGCCGGCCGCCGGCCCTGGTCTGGCGCAGCCCCGAGCCGCGGTTGCCGGCGACGGTGCAGCCGGTGATCCGCACGGGTTCCTCGGAGTCCACGCGCAGGCCGTCGCCGGCGTTGTCGGTGACTTCGCAGCCGGTCAGCGCGGCCCGGCTGCCCGGGCCCAGCAGCACGCCGTGGCGGCGGTTGCCGTGCACCCGGCCGCGGGCCATGGTGAGTTCGCCGCCGTCCTCGACCAGGACGCCCTCGCCGGTCCATTCGGCGATGTCGCAGTCGCGCAGGGAGGCGACGCCGCCGGGGCCGACCTCGACGCCGGTGACCGCGGTGGCCTTGCCGGGGCCGGCGGCGGGCGGGCCGCCGCGCAGGGTGGTGCCGCCGACCTGGGTGTTGCCGCCGTCGGCGACGTGCAGCGCGGCCTGTCCGGTGGCGGACAGCACGCAGGACTCCAGCCGTCCGCGGCCTTCCCGCAGGACCTCGACGCCGTGGCCGCGCACCTCGGCGACGTCCAGGCGGCGCAGCAGCGGGTTGGCGCCGTCGCGGACGCTGACGCCCGGTCCGGCGGCGCCGCGCACCTCCAGGCGGTCGAACTCGGCGGCGCTCTCGCCGGTGAGTTCGACGCCCGCGCCGGCGCTGTCGGCGACGGCGGTGCGGGTCAGGGCGGGGCTGGAGGATTCGTCGACCAGGATGCCGGTGGTCTCGGCGGCGGAGACCTCGCACTCCTCGAAGCGGCCGCGGGAGCGGCCGGTGACGTGGATGCCGTGGCCGCGGGTGCGCACGGTGCGGCAGCGGCGTACCAGCGGGTCGGTGCCGCCGGCCAGGACCAGGCCGTGGCCGCGGGTGGCGCTGACGGTGCAGTCCTCCAGGAGGACCTGGGCGGCGGAGGAGACGTAGATGCCGATGGAGGCGTCGCGGACGGTGGTGCGCAGGACGCGGGTGGTGCTGTTCTCCTCCAGGGCGATGCCGGGTTTGTCGGTGGCGGAGATCTCGCAGTCCTCGATGGAGCCGCGGCCCTCGCCGTTGGCGCAGACGCCGTTGCCGCGGGCGTCGCGCATGACGCAGCCGCGGACGACGGGGTTGGCGCGTTCGCCGATGACGACGGCGGAGCTGCCGAGGTGTTCGATGACGCAGTCCTCGATGACGCTGGTGCCGGTGGAGGTCTCGACGATGCCGGCGCCGGCGGGGTTGACGACGCGGCAGCCGCGCATGGCGAGCGAGCCCTGCTGGCGGGTGAGGACGGCGGTCCAGGAGTTGCCGGCGACCTCGCAGTCCTGGAGCGCGGCCTGGCCGCGGGGGACGTCGACGGTGGGCAGTTCCTCGTCCTGGCCCTGGAGGACGAGGCCGGTGAGCTGGACGGCCTCGGCGACGACCTGGACGACGGCGCCGCGCCGCGGGGAGACGCGGACGCTGCCGCGGGCCTCCTCGGCGGTGATGGTGACCATCTTGGTGATCACCAGGTTCTCCTCGTAGCGGCCGGGGCGGACGCTGATGACCGCTCCGCTGCGGGCCGCCTCCAGGGCGGCGCCGATCGTGCGGTAGCCGCCGTCGCTCGGCTCCGCACAGACCGTCAGCACGTGGCGGGTCATGGGGCGTTCTCCTCCGTCGTTCGTGGGGCTGTGGTGCTGTGGTGCTGTGGTGCGGGTCGCCGGGGCGGGCGGGCCGGGGCTCGCCGGGGTGTGGCGGGGCGGGCCGGGTCAGCCGGTGCAGTTGGCCCTGACGGCGGAGGCGGCGTGGTGGGCGTAGGTCACGGTGCCGCCCTTCCAGTCCTCGCCGCGGCTGTGCAGCACCACGGCGATCCTGCCGCCGCTGAGCGGGAAGGTGCCCGCGGAGACCCACTGGCCCCTGCTGGCGACCTGGTTCACCTGGAAGGTCCGGTTCTGCACGGTGTAGTAGGTCGGGGCGCCGCCGACCGCCTTGAGGTCGCCGTTGGGCACGTAGACCGACAGGTTGCAGGTGCCGGTGGTGAGCGAGCCGGTGTTGAAGGTCCACACCACCGTGTTGCTCTTGTCGTCGTTCGCGTCGCCGGACATCGGCACCGAGGTGAAGCCGCCGCCGCAGCCGTCGCCGGTGTAGCCGCCGGAGTTCTTCCGCCAGCCCTCCTGGCCCTTGTCGTACCAGCCGTTGAGCTGCATGGAGGTGGAGCCGCCGCAGCCGGGGCCCGCCACGGCGTTGTAGGTGGGCGGGGGCGGCGGGGCCGGCTGGGTGGTCTTGGCCGGGGGCTGGGCGGCCGGGGGCTGCTGGGCGGCGGGCGGCTGCTGGGGCTGGGGCTTCGGGGCGCCGGCGCCCTGGCCGGTGCCCGGCGCGGCGCCTTGGCCGCCGCCCTGGGCCGGTGCGGGCGCGCCCGCCTGGGCGGGGGCGCCGCCGGTGGCGGGGCGGCCGGCCGACGGTGCGCCCTGGCCCGGGTCGGGGGCCGGGGCGGCGAAGGGCAGGGCGGCCGCGGCGGCTCCGGCGGCGGCGGGCACGACGCCCTCCCCGGGCGGCGGTCCGCCGGCCGGCTGGGCGGGCTGCCCGTCCTGGCCCGGCTGCAGGGGCTGGTCGCCGGGCGGGTTGCCGGGCGTGTCGGCGCCCGGTACGTAGCCGTCGCCGCCGTCCGGCTGGGAGTACCCGCCGGGCGGCGGGCCGTCGGCGCCCGGCGTGCCGGGGCCGTTCCCGCCGAACCCGGAGACGCCCAGCGGCACACCGACCAGCACCAGGCCGGCGATCACCGCGGCGGCCACCATCGGCTTGGGGATGCGGCGCTGGCCGCCCTCCTCCTCGGCCGCCCCCGCCGGTGCGGGCGCGGCGCTCACCCCGGCGCGGGAGCGCCCCGCCGCCGCGGCCCGGGCGGCCGTGGTCCCGATCGCGGGCACCGGCCCGGCGGCGCCCACCGCCGCGGGCGCCTGCTCCTCGGCGCGGGGCGCGCCCTCCGCCGGCTTCCCGGACTCCTCGGCCGGCTCGGGCACGGCCCAGGCCACGGCGGGCAGTTGGATACCCCCGCCCGACGGCTGACTCTCCCGTCCGCTGCGCATCTTGCCCACCCAGGCCTCCTGGCCCTCGACGACGACACCCGGCAGGGGCGGCCCGCACCGACCTCACCGGTCGCGGCGCAGTGGCCCCTCTCCTGACCGACGGCCGGGGCGGCCCGGCGGGTTCAGCGGGTGGCGCGCGGCGGCTGCGGGGCGCGGCGGGGTGGAGTGGTCACCCGGGTGCGGTGGTCACCGGTCCGGTGGTCCGGCGGCGGTGGGGATGCCGAGGACGGAGGCGGCCGCGTGCTCGGCGTCGGGCCCCTGCGGGTCGGCCGGCGGGGTCTCCGTGGCGGGGGCTTCGGCGTCGCGAGCGGGCGCGTCCGGGGCGGGCGCGTCCGGGGCGGGCGCGGGGTCGGTGGCCGGGGTGAGCGCGCGCAGGGCGTCGGGGTCGACGGTCAGCATGGCGTCGGCGGTCGGGTTGAGCAGGATGCCGTGGCCCTCGGGGAGGCGGTCCAGCAGGGCGCGGGCGTCGAGGAGGAGGTGGCCCAGGCGGCCCGCCGCCGCCCAGTGGTCGCCCGCGGTGAAGGCCAGGACGACGGGCGCGCCGGCCGGGTCGACGGCGGTCAGCGGGTGTCCGCCGGGGGTGACGGGGACGGCGAGCCGGGCGGTGGCGAGGCGGGCGAGCACGTCCTCGCCGGGGCCGTAGCCGGTGGCGGCGAGCTGGACGGCGGCGTCGACGGCGTCGGTCGGCTCGGCCCAGCCGAGGGCCCGCGGGGAGGGCCGGTAGTCGGGGTTGGGGCGGAACTCCTCGGTGGCGCCGCTCCCGTCGGAGCGCCAGTGGCCGACCACCGCCCAGTCCGGCGGCGCCTGCCCGTCCGTCCAGACGGGGTCGACCACGCCGATCCAGTGGTCGGGCGCCAGCCGGGCCGTCTCGCGGACGTGCTCGGGCACGGGGACGTCCACCGCGGCGGCGGGCCCGGCGGTGTCCGCCGCGGCGGTGTCCGCCGCGGTGGTGTCCGCCGCGGCGGTGTCCACTGCGGCGGCGGGCCCGGCGGTGTCGGCTGTCATGGTCGTTTCCCCCACGGTGTGGTGCCGGTGCGATGCGGTGGTCGGTGGGCCGGGGTGCCCGTCTCCCCTTGGGTCCACGGCGGACCGCACCGGCGGCGTTCACTCACGGCTGGGTGACGGTCGGCGCGACGACCGTGGTGCCCGGTGCGGTGGTGCCGTCCGGCACCACCTCCTCCGCCACGACCGGTCGGCGGGTGCGGGCGGGGGTCAGGGCGGCCAGGACCTCGTCGGCGAGCGGTCGGGGGGTGGCGGTGTCGACGATGTCCGGGATGCCGTCCGCCGGGGTGATCTCGTCACCGCCGTGGGCGGGGACGTGGGCCGGGACCGGCGCGGGGTCCGGGACCGGCGCGGGGACCGGGACCGGCGCGGGGGCCGGGGCCTGGGCCGGGGCGGGGGCCGGGGCGGGGTCCAGGAGCGCGTTCAGGCGTTCGCGCTCCGCGGCGGGGTCGACCGGGCGCAGCTCCACCCGGAAGGTGTGGTCGTTGTCCCGGGCGAAGCCCTCCAGCCGCCGGCGGATCTCCTCGGCCCGTTCCAGCGTGGGCGGCCCGCCGACGGTGCCCTCCGTGCCCGCGGGCTCGTGGCTGATGACGACGCGCTCCAGGTCGGCCCAGCTCAGCGGGCCGTGGATCTGCGTCTCGAAGTAGCTGTTGGTGTGGACGGCCCGCTCCTGGATCTCCCGGCGCAGCGCCGGGTCGTGCGCGAAGGCGGTCGCCTCGCCGAAGACCCGTCGCACGTGCTGCGCGTCGCCCCACAGGAGCAGCGGCAGCGGGTGGGAGTCGGAGGTCACCGAGCGGGCTCCCATCGGGCCCAGGGTCCAGGAGTCGTTCGGGGTGTGGCTGACGCGGCCGCGGATGTCGTCGGACCAGTGCAGCGCGAACGCGCCGTAGCGCTGCGCCACGCCGAACTGCTGGAACTCGGAGACCAGGGCCCCGTACTTCGGCAGCAGGTCGACGTCCTGCGGCAGGGGCGCGAAGGTGCTCTCGTCGGTGCCGGTGTCCTGGAACAGCGCGCGGCTGTCGCGGGTGCGCCGCAGGACGGGCGCGTAGCCGAAGTGTTCCTCCACCCCGCCGCGGCGCGAGGGCTGGACGGCCGCCTGGGAGGCGTTGGTCTCCCAGACGTTGCGGAAGCGCCCGTCGCCGTCCGCCAGCAGCACCTCCAGGAGGGTGGTGGGCGGCGTCTGCGCGCCGGCGCCGTCGGGGGATTCTCCGGGGGTGCCGAAGCTGGTCTGGCGGTTGGCGTTGAGCGCCTGGTCGAGGTGGAAGTTGGTGGCGACCGTCATCGTCGTGCGCAGGTGGTTCTCGACGGCGGTGATCAGCCGGTCGATCGCCTCGGGGGTACGGGGGTAGTCCGCCGCCCAGGACCAGCCGCCGGTGGCGGTGGTGAGCTTGTCCGTGAGCAGGTCGCGGTGGCGCTGGGCGAAGAGTTCGGACTTGCGTTCGATCATGACCAGGGCGGCGGCCTGGACCGGGTGCAGGGCCGCCCAGTCCGTGCGGGCGGCGAGCCGCTCCAGGAACGCGTTCTCCTGGGCCGTCCACGGCTTGTGCCCGGGGGCGGTCGCCTGCGGGTCCTGTAGGCGGGCCACCATCTCCAGGTCCCGCTGGCCGGGGATCATCCGCTGCTTGAACGTGCCGTCCAGGGCGCGCAGGTCCATCTCGTGCTCCAGGTCCCGGACCTGGGAGCGCAGCATGTCCAGGCGCGCCCGGTAGTGGTCGGCCTGCCAGCGCTCGCCCGGCGCGCCGGAGAGCCGGTCCTGCTTCGCCAGGATCTGGGCGATCTTGGCGTTGCGGGCGTCGCGGGCCGCGGCGAGGTCACCGCCCTCGCTGCCGAGGTAGCGGGTGAAACCGGCCCGGAGGCCTTCCTGCCGGCCGCGGATCTGCCGCTCCAGGACGCGCCGCTGCGGGTCGTCCGCCGGCAGGGCGTCCGCCTCGCGCCGCAGCCGGGCCATCGCCTTCCACGTGCTCTTGGCCGGGAACGGGTCGTCGGCCTTGGTGTCGGGGATGCGCAGCGGGTCGTCCAGCGGGTGGCCGACGAGGCCGACGGGCTGCTCGCTGTCCGGCTGCAGGGTGATCCGCTTCGAGTGGTGGTTCCCGTCGAGCAGGGTGGGGGCGGTGCCCTCGTGGTCGGGTGTGTGGGGCGCGGCGGCCGTTGCGGCGGTGTCCTTGCCGGTGGGGTGGACGGTGACGAACTCGCCGCGGGGGCGGCCGGGTTCGTGGAGCAGGACGAGCCGGGTGCTGCCGTCGCCC
>NZ_JBITTM010000064.1:8656-50268 GCF_044541955.1 Kitasatospora sp. NPDC085464 | reverse complement strand
GGGCCACCGGCCTACCCACACACGCCGGACACACGCCGACGGCCAGCACAAAGATCAACTGACTGGCCATCGGCCACTACCTGCGGATTCGGGTCAGAGGCCGAAGTTCCAGTCGACGATCATCTGCAGCAGGTCCTTGCGCTCGTCCACGAAGTCCATCGCGATCACGCCGTAGTGCGCGCGTTGGGAGATGCGGGGCGTCAGGTACTCCTGGATGGAGGGGTTGACGACCTTGGCGATCTTGTACGGGTCCTCGGGGAAGGCGCTGGCGCTGGCGAAGTGGATGTACAGCCTGTTGTCGTCCTGGCCGTAGAACGCCTGGTCCAGTCCCCACTTGACTCGCTGGACCTTCTGGCTGGAGCTGTCGCCGAAGTAGTCCTGCAGCCAGATCCGGGAGGTGTCGCCCCAGCGCAGGGGGTCGTAGCGGCCGTCGCCCCAGGTGAAGTCCGACATGATGGGGACGATCTTGCCGCGGACCTGGCCCAGCGTGGGCAGTCCCTTGGGGAGCGAGCCGGTCTTGGGGAGCCAGAACCAGGGCCGGTAGTTGCCCTTCCCGTCGTAGCCGTCCATGTAGTAGTTGAAGATCTCGCTGAACCGGTAGTCCTGTCCCTCGGTGTACTCCTTGCGGATCCGCATGATGATCGTCTCGCCGGGGTTCGACTTCAGGAAGTCGATGCACAGGTTCAGCACGTCGCCGAAGTTGATCTTCTGGTAGATCTTGTCGTGGTGGATGGTGAAGACGTCGCCCGCGATCCGGCACCGGATGTCGAGGAAGCGCACCCCTGCCTGGAGCTGCTGGGGGATGCGCCACTCCTGGCACTGGGCGTAGCCGAAGGAGCCGCTGTCGTAGAGCGCGCAGGTCTCGTGGGTCCCGGGGATCGTCAGCTGCGACAGCTTCACGTTGTCGCCCAGCAGCGACATCCACTTGTTGGTGGGGCGGTGGACGAGGCGGTCCGGTGCGGCAAAGGCCGCGCCCGGGCCGGCGATGCCCAGGGCGCCGGTGGTGGCCGCGAGTGCCGCACCCCTGAGCAGGGTCCTACGGTTGATCGTCATGCAAGAAACCTCCGGTAGCGGGGCCCTGATGGTGATCGGGGGCGTGAACGTCCCCCCTTTCGCCCCAACGGGCCTGCGCCCCGGCCGGGTTCATCGCCTGCGAACGTTCCCGCGGGCGGGCGGCCCGCGGTGCGCTTCGCGGCCCCCTCCGCCGGTGCCCGGGCAGGCGTGGTCTCCCGCCCTGGCGGCGGCGGGCCACGGCGCGCACCGCCCGGGGACGGACGGCCGCACGTCCTACCGCGCCAGGCGGCCGAGGAGGGCGGAGGCGGCGGCGATGCCGGCCAGGGCGGCGGCGGTGAGGACGGCGAAGTCCAGCGGCAGGTGGGCGGGGGTGCCGATGAGCAGGCCGCGCAGCGCGTCGACCTGGTAGCTGAGCGGGTTGGCCTTGCTGACGGCCTGCAGCCAGGGCGGCATCAGCTCCACCGGGTAGAGGGCGTTGGAGGCGAAGAACAGCGGCATGGTGATGGCCTGGCCGATGCCCATCAGGCGGTCGCGGGTCAGGACGATCCCGGCGATGGCCATCGACAGGCAGGAGAAGAACGCCGAGCCGAGCAGCACCGCCGCCACCACGCCGAGCAGGCGCAGCGGGTTCCAGGTCATGGCGACGCCGAGGAGGGCGGCGATCAGGACGACGACGGCGGCCTGCAGGACGGCCTTGACGCCGGCGGCGAAGGCCTTGCCGGTGACGAGGGCGGCGCGGGGGGTGGGGGTGACCAGGAGTTTGGTGAGGACGCCGGAGTCCCGCTCCCAGATGATCATGATGCCGTAGAAGATCGCGATGAACATCGCGGACTGGGCGATGATGCCGGGTGCGAGGTAGTCGAGGTAGGGGATGCCGCCGGTGGGGATGACCTTGAGGCGGGTGAAGGTCTGGCCGAAGATCAGCAGCCACAGGGCGGGCTGGATCGCGCGGGTGTACAGCTCGGTGCGGTCGTGGCGCAGTTTCTGCAGTTCGACCGCGCACATCGCGCTGATGCGGGCGGGGACCAGGAGCCAGCCGGTGCGGGCACGCGGGGGCACCAGCAGCAGGCCCAGGTCGGGCCCGGCGGCGGGGCCGGGTCCGGGGGGTTCAGCCGACGCGGCCTGCGGTGCGGCGGGTACGGCGGACATCGCCGAAGTCTCCTTCCGTGGCGTCGGCCAGGTCGCGGCCGGCGTAGTGGCGGAACACGTCGTCGAGGGTGGGCTCGTCGTGGGAGGAGCCGTCGTGGGCGGGGTCGCCGTGGTGCGGGTCCGCCCCGCGGATGCGGTCCTTGAGCTCGGCGGGGGTGCCCAGCGCGCGGATGCGGCCGCGGTCCATGAGGGCGATCCGGTCGCAGTGGCGGTCGGCCTCGTCCATGTAGTGGGTGGTGACCAGGACGGTCATGCCGGTGGCCCGGCGCACGGCGTCCACCCGCTCCCACACGCCGGTGCGGGCGATCGGGTCCAGGCCGATGGTGGGTTCGTCCATCACCAGCAGGCGCGGGGCGCTGACCAGGGCCTGGGCGAGTTCGAGGCGGCGCACCATGCCGCCGGAGTAGGTGGCGGCCATCCGGTCGGCGGCGTCGGTGAGGTCGACCGCGGCCAGGGCCTGGGCGACGCGCTCGGCGCGCTCCGCGCGCGGCACGTCGAAGACCCGGGCGAACAGGGCGACGTTCTCGCGCCCGGTCAGCCCGGAGTCCGCGGACAGCTGCTGGGGCACGTAGCCGAGCAGGCGGCGCACCTGCATGGGGCGGCGGGCGGCGTCGTTCCCGAAGACGCGCACCATGCCGGCGCCGACCGGCAGCAGGGTGGTGATCGCGCGGATCGTGGTGGTCTTGCCCGCGCCGTTGGGCCCGAGCAGGCCGAACACCTCGCCGGTGCGCACGGTGAGGTCGATGCCGTCCACGGCCTTCGTCCCGCGGCCCCGGCCCCGGCGGCCGCCGCCGCCGAAGGTGTACTCCAGGCCCTCGCACACCACGGCCTGCGCTTCGTTCATCACGGCTCCTCGGGCAGGTCGCGCAGGCCCCGGGCGAGGGAGCGCAGCGCGGGCAGGGCGGCGGTCAGGGCCTGCTGCTGGTCGGCGGGCAGGCCGGCGACCAGGTCCTCCATCAGCGCGCGGCGGCGCCGGCGCCACGCCTCGATCCGCTCGACGGCCGCGTCGGTGGCGAACAGCAGAGCGGCACGGCGGTCGGCCGGGTCGCTCTCGCGGCGCAGCAGGCCCTGCGCGGCGAGCTGGTTGACGAGCGTGGACACCGAGTTCCCGGCCAGGCACAGCTCCTCGGCGGCCTGCGAGACCCGCAGGCCGGGGCTGTCCATGGCCAGGCGCAGCAGCTCGACCTGGGCGCCGCGCAGCCGGGGCCGGTCGGCCGTCTTGCGCAGGCGGCGGCGGACCAGGCGCTGGATGCCGACGAGGAGGGCGGAGAACTCGTCGGCCGGCGTCGTGGACGGTGGTGCGGGCTCCGTGACGGCCATGGCCCCCATTTTAGCTCTCAGTGAGAGGTATTTCAGGTGCTTCAGGTGGGGCGCTGTCCGTGGAGGAGGACCGGCAGGGCGCGGCCGGCGAGGGCTTCGGTGACGCGGGCGGCCTGGGCGGGAGCCATGCGCGCGGGCAGCTCGCGCACGGGGACGAAGCGGGCGCCGAGCAGTCCGCTGCGCTGCTGCGCCGGGACGGTGAGGGAGACGTCGTCGGGGACGGTGCCGCCCTCGAAGACGAGGTTGAGGCGTTCCAGGTGGCGGTCGGCGGGGGTGAAGTCGACCGCGAGGACGTCGTTCAGGCGCAGGTGCAGGCCGGTCTCGGCGTGCAGGTGGCGGGCCGCGGCCAGGTGCGGGGGCTCGTTGGGCTTGGCGGAGCCGCCGGGCAGGATCATGCCGTCCAGGTAGTCCGGGTCGACGAGCAGGACGTCGCCGCGCCGGTTGCGCACGAGGACGAGACAGCCGAGCCGGCACACCGGCGGCTTGGCGAGAAGGCGGGGGTCGCGCATCGGGCGGTTCACTTTCGAAGCGTGCGGGACAGAAGGAGGGCGAAACAGGCCGGCCGGGCGAGGCGGGCCAGGTGATCAGTCGTCATACGTCAGGCGCTCGTAGCGCAGCCCCTTGCGCAGGAGATCGAGGATGCGCAGCAGGTCCAGGGGGCGGGCCGAGCCCAGGTCGATCAGGTAGTTGCCGGTTCTGCGCCCGTACTCCCAGTCGACTTCGATCGAGGGCAACGTGACCCCACCGAGCGCGAGCACGGAGACGAGGTCCTCCACGACGCAGGCCGCCTGCCGCCGCTGCTCGGCGGTGGCACGGGAGAGCATCGATCCCATCACCGCTCCCCCGGCCTCGGGTGCACCTCGAACAGACGCCACGCGGTGTAGGCGTCCCCGAAGAACGTGAACGAGGCCAACTCGCCCGTCGCGTCGCTGCGCAGCCACTCCCCCGTGATCTCGTTCCGGACCCGGTAACGCTGCGCGTCGGGGTCGAACCGCACCCCGTACCCGTGGGAGCGGGGAACCTGTTCAGGAGCCATGGGGGAAACCCTCCGCGATCGATGTTTCACGTTCTGTGCACATGGTGACCCGACGTCACCTAGCATCGGAAGCAGAATTGGACTTGTCTTCCCGGACATCCAAGTTGGAGCACCCATGGTGAACATCAGGGAAATCGATCCAGAGTCAAGCCGCTGGGGGCCCTTCGGAGTTCTTCTCCGCAGGTCACGGCTGGCGGTCGGCCTCACCCAGGGGCAGCTCGCGAAGCGCATCGGGTGCCACCCGTCCACGGTCTCCGTCGCTGAAACTGCCACGAAGCAGGTGTCGAGACGCTTCGCCGAGAAGGCGGACGAAGTCCTCGGGACCAACGGCTCCCTGACGCTGATGTGGCTGCAGGCTTCCAACAGCGCCGGGCTGGCCGAAGGGTTCGCCGAGTTCTCCAAGCACGAGGCCCAGGCCACGGAGATAAGGCTGTTCGAAATCGGGGCCGTTCCTGGTTTGTTCCAGACCCGGTCCTATGCCGAGGCCGAGTTGGCCGGTGCCGTGGATCTGGGCGAGGTCACCACCGACCAGGCCGAGGAGCGCCTTGAATTCCGGATGGCCAGGCAGAAGTTCCTGGAACGCACGCCCCCTCCGCTGGTGTTCGTCGCCCTCGACGAGAGCGCACTCCGATGGCAACTCGGCGGTCCCGCCGTCATGGTGGAGCAGCTCCGGCGGCTCGAAGACCTGGCCGACGGACTGCCGAACATGCTGATCCAGGTCGTCCCCTTCACCATGGGGGTCCACCGGTCCTTCCGCTCAGCCGTCACCCTGCTGACCGTCGGGGACAACACCCAGCTCGGATACACCGAGACACTGCACCGGGGCTTCCTCGAACGCGATCGGGCCACTGTCGTGACGTGGCGCAGGAGATACGATCGTCTCCAGGTAGACGCACCGACCAGGGCCGACTCCCTGGCCATGATCAGAAGCATCCGGAAGGAAATGGCACCATGAGCTCCAGCCTCGACCTGTCCTCCGCCCTCTGGGTCAAGTCCTCCCGCAGCACCGACGGGGGTCAGTGCATCGAGGTCGCTCCTGGTTTCCCGAACGTGATGCCCGTACGCGACTCCAAGGACCCCTCCGGCCCGGCGCTCGTCTTCTCCTCCTCCGCCTGGCAATCCTTCGTCGCCGCCGTCCGCAGCGGCGAATTCGACGCCTGACAGGCCTACTTCGCAACGGAGTGGGAAGTCGTCCCCATCGACTTCCCACTCCGTTCGCGCAACCCGACCAGGAGGAACCCGCCATGGACCCCGCGCACCTCACCACTTGGCGCAAGAGCACCTACAGCGGCGGGTCAAACGGCTGCATCGAGGTCGCCGACGGCTTCACCGGCGTCATGCCCGTCCGTGACTCCAAGGACCCCTCCGGCCCGGCGCTCGTCTTCTCCTCCTCCGCCTGGCAGTCCTTCGTCACCGCCGTCCGCACCGGCGAGTTCGACGGCCGGTAGGCCCACCGTGCGCCGGAGTGGGAAGTCGGTCCCGCCGACTTCCCACTCCGCTCGCCGCCGCTGCCGGCACCGTGTCAGGTGGTCGCCAGGAGGAGACCACCGAGGGCGGCGGTGACGAGCACCGTCAGCAGGACTACGCGGGCGCGGTAGGCGTTCCTGGCCTTGTCGTCGTCGAACATGCCGAAGAAGCCCCCCATCACAAGGAAGTAGGCCACCGCGGCCATGACCGTCAGGGTCGGGTCGGGTCGGGCGACCTGCAACAGTCCCAGCCACGCCGCTGAGAGCACTGCTGCGGCCGCGGCGAACGGCCACCCCGTCACTCCGCGCAGCCGCTCCCGGGCGCGCCGGGCGCGCTCGGTGAGGCGCCGGCGGGCCGGGCCGGGCGGGCGTGGCGGACGGGGCTTGCGGGCCGTCCACAGCACGGCTGCTCCGATCGCCGCGTTGAGGCCGAGGAAGCCCAGGAGCGGGGCCGGGGAGTCGGCTTCGCCGGGGAGTTCGGGCGCGACCCGCCCGGCCGGGTCCACCCGGACGGTGACGGTGTCCCCGGGCTTGAAGCGCTGCGAGTCCGGTACGAGGTCCCCGCCGGGAACGGCCCCGCCGTCCCTCGGGAGGAGGGTGTAGGACCGCACCACGCCCCGGCCGGTCCTCTCGACCTTCTCCTGCAGCACCACGGCGCTCACGTCCGTGCCGGAGCGCAGGACCAGGTGGTGCCAGGCGCCGGTGCCGGCCAGGCAGGCGAACAGGGCCGCGACGGCCGTGACCGCGACCAGGGCGCCCTCGTCCTTCCCGAACCGGCGCATCCCGTCGGCGTCGCGCCGCGCCGCGAGTGCGGCGGTCACGGCGACGGGGTGGAGGAGCCCGAGGAGGACGGCGAGGAGCGTACTGACGTACACCTCCGCGGCGATGACGCCGAGGATGATGCCGGTCGAGACGGCGATGACGCCGAGCGCGTGGCCGAGCCGGTGGCGGCGCTCCTCGCGCACGGCCCGGTCGGTGCGGGCGGTCGTCAACCGAACGCCTTGCGGATGTTGTCCCACTGCTCGGGCGGCAGGTCGTCCCCTGTCTCGTCGCGGGGCGGGTGGAAGGAGATGCCGCCGACCGCGCCGGCGATCGCCGGCAGCCACTCCTGCCAGTACTCGGCCTGCTCGGTGGTGAAGACGGCCGCGATCACGTGGGGGCTCCACGGGTGCGGGATCAGGAACTCCACCTGCCGCACGGTGGTGGCCGTCGACTGCGGCACGCCGTAGAGCGCGCCGGGCACCGCTACCGGCACGTCGCGGACGGCCACCGCGGTGCGTCCGGGGGGCAGTTCGAGCACGCCGACGTCCGCCTGCGGCCAGGCGGCGGCCAGCCGGTCGGCGATGCGCTGCGGGTAGCTGCCCGGGGGGCCGGTTTCCTCGGGGCGGACGAAGACGGTGAACACGCCGACGACCGGGGCGCCGTCCGAGGCCCGCGCCAGGCGGGCGGACAGGTGGACGGCGCCTTCGCGCAGCTGGTTCTGCAGGGCGGTCTCGGTGGCGATGACGAGGCTGAGCCGCTGCTCGGGGCGGGCGTCGGCGAAGACGGTGTCCAGGGCACCGGCGGTGCGTGCCATCCGCTCGCCCGCATCCTCGGTGAGGTCGACGGCGGTGAAGCCGTCGGGCGGGGCGAGCCAGAGCGGGGGTGTGTCAGCGGCCATTGCCCCTCAACCATCCGTACAGTCCGAAGGCGTTGCCGACCGCGAGGACCCCGCCGACGACCTTGGCCGGCGTGCTGCCGCCCCAGGCCATGCCGGTGCCGCCCATGACGTTGGCGGCGCCGGTGGTGTTGTTCACCGCGCTGTTGAGGCCGTCGCCGGGCGTGTCCGTGAACAGGGTGGCGGCGGTCGGTGCGGCCAGCGCGAGCGAGGTGGCGCCCTGGACGCCGTCGGAGAGGTCCTGGGCGCGCTCCAGGGGGACGCCGAGTTTCAGGGCCGGTTTCTCGACCGCGACCCGGAACAGCGGGTTCTGCGGGTCGAGGTACTTGACCCCGCGGACCCCGGAGGCCGCCTCGGAGGCCCCGGCCCTGGCGCCCGCGGCGGCGCCCGTCTTGACGCCGACCTTCACGGCGGTGACCGAGCCCTTGGCCGCCGCCCCGAGCAGCGGGACGGCGCCCAGGAGGTCCCCGGACAGGGTCAGGTAGTTGCCGACCTTGTCCCAGGTCGGGGGCCACAGTCCCTTGGCGCCGTACTGCGCGGCGTGCGCGCCGGCCGCGGCCAGGCTCAGGGCGACGGCGGCCAGGGCCAGCGGCGGGAAGAAGATCGCCGCGACGCCGGCGACGCTCGCGGCCACGGTCAGCAGGTCGGCGCCGTGCTTGCCGAACCAGTCGCCGACCTTGTCGAGCCAGCCCGGTTCCGGCGGGGCCTTGCTGTCGGCGGCCTTGCGGATGGCGTCGGCGGTTTTGCGCGCGTCGCCGGTGTGGGTGGTGTGCAGGGTGGCGCCCTGGCTCAGCAGGTGGCCCAGTTCGTCGCCCGCGCTGCGGACGGTGGCGGCGGCCTCGTCGAGGTGCTTCTTGGCCGCGTTGTAGCGGGCGGTGGCGTCGGCGAGGGAGGCGTCGTCGGGGAAGGTCTGCCCGGCCAGTTCGAGATCGGGGTGGGCGGCGGCCGCGGTGTGGGCCTGTTCGGCCTCCGTCTTGTGCCGGCGGGCGGCGAGGGCGGCGCGCTCCAGCTCCGCCGCCTTGGGCTGATGTTCGGCCAGGGCCTTGTACCAGGTGTCGAGGGCGCCGTAGGCGGTGGTGATCGAGTCGGAGGCGTCCTTGAGGTAGTCGGGGAGCTTGCCGAACTGCTCGGCGAACTTGTCGGCGGCGGTGCCGGTCCACTGGCCCTCGTGGCGGGAGAGCTGCGCGAGCGTGGTGTGGATGCTGCCCAGGTGGCCGGCGACCCGGCGCAGGGTGGCGCTCAGGGCGGTGACGGCGCCCTGGTCGCCGGGCGCGGGGTCGAAGCCGAGGCCGGGCCAGGCGGCGGGCTGCTGGTCGGCCATCAGGCGGCCTGCGGGGTCAGGGCCTTGACGATGCTCTGCTCGGTGCCGTCGTACTCCCGCTGGATCCTCTCCAGCCCTTCGACGAGGACCTTGACGGATTCGCGGACCTTGCCAGCCCGTAGTCCCACGTGTCCTGGAAGTGCTTGCCGGCGTCCTCCAGGAAGTCGTAGCCCAGCCCGGCTCGGCCCGCGCCCTTCAACGCCTGCAGTCCCTGGTCGAGTTCGTCGCCGCAGCCCTTGAGGTCCCGGCAGAGTTGGGCCACGAACTGCGGGCTGACCGTGAAGTCCGCCATCGAACACCCCCGCGTGTTGATCACTGTTTCGGCGAGAGGCTAACCGGGGGTCCGTGCACGTCCGGCCTGCGTTGACGCAACCCGTACGCGGCCCATACGACTTCCGTTCACGACCGGCGGGGCGCGCGGGGGTGAGGGGCGGGCGGGGGTGAGGGGGCGCACGGGGGCGGAGGTACTGCCGGTTCCACTCTGGCGCCGCCGGACGATCTCTGACACCATCTCAGCCGACGTGAACGAACCGTGTGCCAATCGTTCACTCCGCCTGCACAACAGTCGTAGCGCGTCACCGAGAAGATCTGAGGCCTGCCATGAAGACCCTACGGACCCACACCTCACACCTGCTGACGGTCGTGCTGCTGCTCCTGGGCATGATGACCGCCGCGTCCGCGCAGGCCCAGGCCACCCCGCAGCGGGTCGCCGGCTCCACCACCATCTGCTCCTTCTCCCCCATCCCCGACGGGTGGGTCGTCACCAGCTCGTACAGCAGCTGGGGCTGTCCCGGCTCCGGCGTCTCGTACACGATCACCGACACGGCCGGGCAGACCAACCTCGCCATCTGCTCCTTCTCCCCCAAGCCGGCCGGGTGGGTGATCACCAGCTCCTACAGCATCAACAACTGCGCGGGCAGCGGCGTCGCCTACGGCTTCCGCAACGTCGCCAACGACACCAACGTCGCCGCGTGCTCGATGACCCCGATACCGACCGGGTGGGTGATCACCAGCTCCTACAGCATCAACAACTGCGCGGGCACCGGCGTCGGCTACTCGCTCCACAACACGGCCAACGACACCCGCGTCGGCGCCTGCTCGATGACCCCGATCCCCACCGGGTGGGTCGTCACCAGCTCCTACAGCACCAACAACTGCGCCGGCACCGGTGTCGGCTACACCCTCGTCAAGATCACCACGGAGACCTACGCCGTCGTGTGCTCCTTCTCCCCGCTGCCCGCCGGCTGGGTCGTCAGCAACTACTACCCCAGCAACAACTGCTACGGCAGCGGCGTCGCCTACAACATCCGCAAGGCCTGACCACCGGCCGCCGGATCACCGCCGCGGGCCCGTGAGACGCCCCGGGCCGGGCCGCAGTGACCTCGCCGGCGGGCGAGGTCACTGCGGCCTGCGCGGCGCAGCGCGGACGTCGAAGGGCGCGGTGCCCCCGTCGGCGCCGGGGCGCCGCCCCTTTCCCGCCCCGCCCCCTCTCCCTCCCCCCTCGGGCCCCGCAGGAGTGGGCCGGTGTGCGCCGAGTGGAGCCCACGGCTGGTGACCGGGCGCACGCGAACACAGGCTGGGCCCCGGTGCTGCCCCTCCGGACCCTGCGGTGGCGGGCGGTGCCGCGCGGGGCCGTCCCGACCGGGGCGGCCGGGGGTGAGAGACGGGAACGCGACGTGGAACAGGACACCGGTCCGAGCACCCCTCACCATCAGCCCCCTCACTCGCGGGACGGAAGGCCCGTGGTGCCCGCCGCCGTGCCCCGGCACCGGCGCACCGTACGGCGGCTGCGGGCCGCGCTCGCGGCGGGCGCCGCCGTGTGCCTGCTGGCCGGCCCCGCCGCGCTGCCCGCCCACGCCGCGCCCCGCGCCGCCCCTCTCGGGCCGCCGGGCGTGACCGGGGTGCGGATGCCGCTGGGCACGGTCGCCCACAGCGCGGGCCGGGCCCGCTTCGAGCCGGGCCCCTGCCCGCGGACCGCCGACCCCGCGCCCCCCATCGAGGACGCCCGCTGCGGCACCCTCACCGTCCCCGAGAACCGCTCCCGTCACGACGGGCGCACCATCACCCTGGGCGTGGAGATCGTGCCCGCCGCCACCGGACGGCCGGCACCCGACCCGATCGTGTGGCTGGCCGGCGGGCCCGGCGACGACGCCGTCTCCGAGATCCAGCTGGCCCTGAACGGCGGCCTCAACCGCGACCGGGACGTCATCTTCATGTCCCAGCGCGGCACCTACTCGGCGCAGCCGGCCCTCACCTGCCCGAACATCGACCGGTTCACCGCGGACACCCTCGACCTGGTCTACGGCGCGCCGTCCACCCGGGACCTGCACGTCGAGCAGACCCGTATCTGCCGCGACGACCTGGCCGAGCGCACCGGCGACCTCGGCGCGTACAACAGCACCGAGAGCGCCGCCGACTACGCCGACCTGCGCGAAGCGCTGTGCCTGGAGGAGTGGAACGTCTTCGGCATCTCCTACGGATCCGACCTGGCCCTGCTCTACATGCGCGAACACCCCCGGGGGATCCGCTCGGTCGGCATCGACGGCATCCTGCCGCCGTCCCTGGCCGGCGGCGCCGCGACCTGGCAGGCCGCCCGGGAGGGCTTCGACGGCATCTTCGAGGCGTGCGCGCAGCAGAGCGCCTGCAACGAGCGCTATCCGGACCTGAAGGGCACCTTCGAGCACCTGGTCGGGGAGCTGGAGGCCCGCCCGGTGACGACCACCGTCACCGTGCCGGGCCGTGCGGAGCCGGTGGCGGTGACCCTGGACGGCGGGGTCCTGGTGAGCTGGCTGACCTTCGCGAGCCATCTGGCGCCGGGCGTGCCCCGTTCGATCGACGAGCTGGCCCACGGGAATCCGCAGCGGGTCGCCGAGCAGTGGGCGGGCGGCAAGCTCGGCCCGCAGGCGATCGGCCGGCTCTCCCACGGCCTGGCGTACGGGGTGTTCTGCGGCGAGTGGACGCCGTTCGAGAGCGAGGAGGAGGTGACCGAGGCCGGGCGGCGCGCCTTCCCGTCGTTCCCCGAGTCGGTGCTGGTCAACGCTCCGGGGCTGGCCTGGCTGCACGAGGACTGCCGGGCCTGGGACGTGCCGGCCGCGCCCGACTCGGTGCGGGAGGTGACGCGCAGTGCGATCCCCTCGCTCGTGCTGTCCGGCGGGTTCGACTCCCAGACCGCCCCGAGCAACGGCCCCTACGCCGCGCGGACGCTGCGCCGTTCGACCGAGGTGACGGTGCCCTACGTCGCCCACGTGGTGTTCGCCGACTCGGCGTGCGCGCAGTCGATCACCCGGTCGTTCTTCGACACGCCGGGTGCCCCGGACACGGGCTGCCTGGCGGGTCTGCAGCCGCCGGTGTTCGAGATCGGGGCGTGAGGGCGGCCCGGCCGCGCTCCACGGCATGCCCCGGCGCCCCCTGACCAGGCGCCCCGCTGCTCCCGGCCGGCCGGGGCGGCGGGGTGCCGGCGTCACCGGGCCGCGCGCAGGGCGGGCGGCGGGGCGGGCGGCGGGGCGGGCGGCGGGGCGGGCGGCGGGGCGGGCGCGGGTGCGGAGGGGGCGGCCCGGGCGGTGGGCGGGGCCGGGGCCCCGCCGTCCCTGCCCGAGGGGGCGGCGGGGCCCTTCTTCCCACCCTGCGCCAGGTGGTGTGCGGGCTGCGGTCAGCGGACCGCGGCCAGGACGGGCCGCGCGGCCGGGGCGGCCGGGGTGGCGGCCGCGGCGGGGGCCGTGGTGGTGGCGGGGGCTGCGGTGCGGCAGTCGTCGGTGAAGGCGAGGGCGCGCAGGTGGTAGGGGCGGGCGGCGTGGCCCAGGGAGAGGTTGTGGCCGGCGCCGTGGGCGGTGACCAGGTGGGCCAGGCCCGGGGGGAAGGCGGCGGTCAGGGCGGTGCGGTGGGCGGTGTCCAGGCGCCACCAGTGCTCGTGTTCGGCGAGGGTCAGGCGCACGGGCACGCGGACGCGGGCGGCGAGGGCGGCGTAGCGGGCGGGCCAGTCGGCGAGTTCGCGGGATTCGAGGGCGGGGACGGGGGTGAGCAGGGTGCGGGCGGCGTGGAAGGTGCCGGGCGGGTAGAGGCCGAGGGGGCCCCAGTTCAGGCGGCCGCCGCCGGCGAGGTCGTCGGGGCGGTCCCAGGCGCCGGGGGCGTAGTGCTGGGCGAGGCCGTTGATGTCGGCGCCGAGCAGGGGCAGGCGCGGGTCGTGGGGCCAGTGGGCGGCGAGGTGGAGGGCGATCTTGCCGCCGAAGGAGTGGGCGAGGAGCTGGACGCCGGCGCCGGTGGGGTGGGCGCGGGCGTAGTCGGTGAGGGCGGCGTGGAGGGTGGCGGCCTGGTCGGCGATGAGCTGGCCGGCGGGCAGGCGGTGGGCGGAGGCGCCGTGGCCGGGGCGGTCGATCGCGAGGACGGTGTAGCCGAGGTCGGCGGCCAGGGTGAGCAGGCTGGTGTCGGGGTGGGCGGGGCCGGCGAAGTAGGCGGCGCGCATGCCGCGGCCGTGGATGGCGAGGATGACGGCCTTGGGTTCGCCGTGTTCGGGTTCGGCGACCAGGGCCGAGAGCGGGATGCCGGCGGCGTCCAGGACCAGGGAGCGGGTGCGCAGGGGGTCGTTTCTCATGCCAGGGCCCCGGTGCGGGCGGTGTCGAGGGTGGTGAGCCAGGTGTCGAGGTCGTCGGTGCGCATGAGGGCGGTGCCGACGAGGAGGGCGGCGTAGCCGGCGTCCAGGAGGCGGGCGGCGGTGTGGGGGTCGGTGATGGCGGAGGCGGAGACGGGGGCGCGGCAGCCGGCGGCGCGGACGGCGGGCAGCAGGCGCAGGCTGCGCCGGAGGTCGCCGGGGTCGCGTTCGCGGGTGCGGATGTCCTTGTTGTTGACGGCGACGACGCAGCGGTCGATGTCGGGCAGGTGGTCGAGTTCGTGTTCGTCGGTGATCTCGACGAAGGGGGTCAGGCCCAGGGTGAGGGCGCAGGTGACCAGGCGGTTGAGGGAGGTGGCGGGCAGGAGGGCGGCGGTGAGCAGGACGGCGGAGGCGCCCATGGCGTGGGCGGCTTCGAGTTGGGCGGGGCGGGTGAGGAAGTCCTTCTGCAGGACGGGCAGGGTGGTGGTGGCGGTGACCTCGCGCAGCAGGCGGGTGGTGCCGCCGAACCAGCGGCCGGTGACGACGGACAGGCAGGGGGCGCCGGCCTGTTCGTAGCGGGTGACGAGGTCGGTGACGGTGCGTTCGCCCAGGAGGTCGTTGCCGTGGGGGTCGCGGAGTTTGACTTCCATGATGAGCGGGCGTCGGGCGGCCAGCAGGGTGTCGATGAAGGTCATACGGCGGTCTCCTGGAGGCGCGGGTGCCAGGCGCGGGTGAGGGCGGTGACGGCGTCGCGGGTGAGGCGGCCGGTGCGGTCGCGGGCGGCGGTGTCGATGTCGGCGCCGGCGTACAGGGGGTGGTCGGTGACGGTGCGGTAGGTGTCGCGGTTGGCGGTGTTGAGGCCGCCGGCGAGGAGGAAGGGGATGGTGAGGCGGGGCAGCAGGGCGTGGACGTGGTCGGGGTCCAGGCTCTGGCCGGTGGAGCCGACGCGGCCGTCGTCGGTGACGGTGTCCAGGAGGAAGAGGTCGCATCCGGCGCGTTCGAAGGCGCCGGTGAAGGCGCGTTCGAGGCAGCGTCCGCGGGAGAGGTGGAGGACTTTGACGAGGACGGCGTAGGGCAGTCGTTCGCGCAGGTCGGCGACGAGGGCGGGGTTCTGGTAGGCGTGGAGCTGGATCCAGCGGATGCCGGTGGCGCGGGCGAGGCGGGCGAGTTGGTCGGCGTCGTCGAGGAAGGTGACGAGGACGGGTTCCAGGCCCAGGCGGATGGCGGTGGCGGCGAGGTCGGCGAGGCGTTCGGGTTCGAGGTCGGCGGGGCCGTCGGGGACGCCGTGCCACAGGCCGACGAGGGTGGGGCCGGTGTCGGCGAGCAGGGCGAGGTCGGCGCGGGTGCGGGCGCCGCAGACCTTGAGGTGTCCGGGGCGCAGGGCGCGGGCGGGGGCGAGGGCGGGGGCGGTCACTTGCCCAGTCCCAGCATGGCGGCGATGCGGTTGTACTGGATCTCGTTGCTGCCGGAGTAGATGGTGCCGGCGACGGCGTTGCGCACGTCCTTCTCCAGTCCGTATTCGGACATGTAGCCGTTGCCGCCGAAGACCTGGACGGCGGCGAGGGAGGTGGCGAGGTTGGACTCGCTGGTGAGGAGTTTGGCGATGGCCATGTCGACGGTGACGTTGTCACCGGCTTCGAGGCGCTGGGCGGTGTCGTAGAGCCACTTGCGGGCGGTTTCCAGGCGGATCTTGGTGTCGACGATCTTGTTGGCGACGGACTGGTAGGAGCCGATGGGCTTGCCGAAGGACATGCGGGTCTTGGCGTAGTCCAGGCAGCGGTCCAGGCGGTGCTGCATCTCGCCGGTGTTGACGATGAAGGAGTAGAGGATCTCGCGTTTCATGACGTGGTCGAGGACCATGAAGCCGCCGCCGACGCGGCCCAGGACGCGGTCCTTGGGGACGCGGACGCCGTCGAGGAAGAGTTCGGACAGCGGGGAGGTGCGCAGGCCCATCTTCTTGATGGGGTTGCCGCAGCTGAGGCCGGGCATGTCGGCGTCCAGGAGGAAGGCGGTGACGCCGAGTGCGCCGCCCTGGGGGTGGGTGCGGGCGTAGACGACGATGACGTCGGCGACGGGGCCGTTGGAGACGAAGGTCTTGGCGCCGGTGAGGACGAAGTCGTCGCCGTCGCGTACGGCGCGGGTGCGCATCTGCATGGCGTCGGAGCCGCTGTCGGACTCGGTGATGGCGTGGGCGCCGATGGCCTCGCCGGAGGCGATGCGGGGCAGGTAGGCCTCTTTGAGGGCGGGTGAGCCGAAGGCCTGCAGGGGGACGCCGGTGGAGGCGATGGAGGTGGTGACGGAGAAGTTGAGGCCGCCGTCGCGGCAGGTCTGGCCGAGGCCTTCGAGGACGTACATGGTGGTGAGCAGGGACTGGCCCAGGCCGCCGTACTGTTCGTCGAAGGGCAGGGAGAGGATGCCGGTCTTCTGGATCAGGCGCCACTTGTCGTGGGAGAAGGCGGCCTGTTCGTCGCCTTCGATGTGGCCGGCGCTCAGGTCGTCGCCGAAGCGGGCCAGGCCCTCGCGCAGGGCCCTCTGGTCGGCGTTCCAGCGGATCACGGTGTTGCCGCCTTCCTCCCGGGCCCGCCTTTCGGGGGCCCGGGGTGGCAGGCCGGCGCACGGGTCGCCGGCGTTCGTCTGAACAGAAGGTCTCGCGCTCGGGGCCGGGGCGCTGCGGGCGCTGCGGGCGCTGCGGCCCGCCGGGCGGAAGGTGTCGTGCCGGGCGCGCCGGGCGTCCGGGCGCTGCGCCCGCTAGTAGGCGGAGGAGTTGTGGGCGTCGAGCTGGTGGACCTCGTCGCCGCGCAGGGCCGGGGAGAAGACGCAGACCAGGCGCAGGTCCTCGTGGGGGCTCGCGACCAGGTAGTGGGCGTCGTGCTCGTCGAGGGCGTACAGGCGGCCGGGGGTGATGGGGTGGGAGTTGCCGTCCATGTCGATGACCTCGCCGGAGCCGGCGATGCAGTAGCAGGCCTCCAGGTGGTTGCGGTACTCCAGGCGGGACTTGGTGCCGGCGTTGACGATGGTGTCGGTGAGGCTGTAGCCGAGGCCGTCGCTGGCCACCAGGAAGCGGCGGGACAGGCCGTTGCCCCACTCGACGGTCTTCACGTCGGCGATGTCGCGGATCAGCATGCCGGTTGTTCCTCTCGGGTGGTGGTGCTGGCGGGGGTGAGGGTGGTGGTGCCGGTGGTGCCGGTGCTGGTGCTGGTGGTGCTGTGGGCGGTGGTGCGTCCGCCGGGTGCGTCCGGCTGTGGGGGACGGGTGGGGCGGAGGTCGGTGAGGAAGGCGCGCAACTCCTCGACGGGGTCGAGGCCTTCGGTGTGGGCGTGTTCGATGCGGGCGACGGCGGCGGAGCCGACGATGGCGGCGTGGGCGCCGCTGTCGGCGACGGCCGTGAGGTCGGCGGGGGTCTTGACGCCGAAGCCGACGGCGACGGGGGTGGTGGGGGCGGCGGTGCGCAGGGCGGTGACGGTGTCGGCGAGGGCGCGGTGGCCGTGGGCGGGGGTGGTGCCGGAGCGGCCGTAGTGGGCGACGAGGTAGACGTAGGCGCCGGCGGCGCCGTGGGCGGCGGCGGTGAGGACCTCGGGGGTGGAGGCGGGGTAGCAGGTGGTGACCTGCGGGAGGCCTTCGTCGTGCAGGGCCTGCTGCCAGGCGGGGCGTACCCGTGGGGGCAGGGCGTGGACGAGGAGGGCGGCGGCTCCGGCGCGGGTGATGGCGCGGGCGGTGGCGGCGGGGTCGCGGTGGCGCAGGCTGTGGCTCCAGTCGGCGAGCAGGACGACCTTGAGGCGGGTGAGGTGCGGGGTGAGGTCGGCGAGTTCGGCGAGGACGGTGTCCAGGGTGGTGCCGGCGTCGAGGGCGCGGGCGGCGGAGCGGCGGATGACGGGGCCGTCGGTGGGCGAGTTGGGGAAGGGGACGGCGAGTTCGAGGACGTCGGTGCCGTGGGCGTCGAGCATGTGGGCGAGGTCGGCGAGGCGCCCGGCGGGGTCGCCGGCGTTGAGGAAGACCGCGAGGCCGAGTTCGCCGTCGGGGAAGAGGGGTTCAGACACCGGCTGCCTCCCGGGGGCGGGCGCCAAGGCGTTCGGCGAGCGCGCGGGGGGCGCCGTCGGCGAGGGCGTCCAGGGCGGTGGTGTAGGCGGTGTGCCAGCGGGTGTGGCGGCCGCTGGCGAGGGCGAGGGCGGCGGCGTTGAGCGCGATGGTGTGGGTGGCGGTGTCGCCGGCCTGGGCGCTGAGGGCGCGCAGGAAGTGGCCGGTGAGGTCGTCGGGGTGCGGCGCGAGGTCGGCGAGGGTGCCGGTGTCGGGGGCGACGGATCCGGCGGGCAGGTGGATGGCGCCGTCGGGGGTGTGGAGGGTGTTGTCGGCGAACGGCAGGAGCTCGTCGGCGCCGGCGCTGTTGTGGGCCAGCCACACGGTGCGGGTGGGGTTGCGGGCGGCGAGGGCGCGCAGGGCGTCCAGCGGGGCGGCGGCGCAGGCGCCGGTGAGCTGGGCGGTGACGGGGACGGTGGCGAGCAGCGGGCCGAGGGTGTTGAGGAAGGCGCCGAAGGGTTTGAGGGTGAGGGGGTAGAGGATGCGGGCCAGGCGGGTGAGGGCCGGCGGGTAGACGTGGGGGCCGGCGAAGGCGATGCCGTGGCGGGCGAGGTGGTCGGCGGTGGCGGCGTGGCCGGAGGTGAGGGTGATGCCCAGGCGTTCGAGGAGGTCGACGGAGCCGGCGGCGCTGGTGTAGGCGCGGGAGCCGGTTTTGACGACGGGGATGCCCATGGCGGCGGCGGTCAGGGCGGCGGCGGTGGAGAGGTTGAAGGTGGCGGGTCCGCCGCCGGTGCCGACGATGTTGACGCTGGCCGGGTGGGCGGGGCCGGGGTCGGGGGCGCGTTCGGTGAGGGAGGTGGTGAGGGCGGCGAGGGTCGCGGGCTCGGGCAGGCGGGTGGTGAGGCTGGCCAGCAGGGCCGCCGCCTGGGCCCGGTCGCTGTCGCGGGCCGGGCCCAGGGTGCGTTGCTCCAGCTGGTCCCACCACGAGCGCCAGGCTTCCAGGGGTACCGGGCGGCCGGCGAGGAGTGCGGTGAGGGCCGGGTGCATGGGATCAGCCGCCCACCGTGGCGCTGGCCGCGGCGCGGCGCTCGGTGATGAAGGCGTCGATGGCGGCGACCGAGCGGAAGTTGTTCGGGTCCAGGTCGGTGTCGTCGACGGGCAGGGAGAAGTGGTCCTCGACCCAGGCGATGAGCTTGAGGACGCCGAGGCTGTCGATGACGCCGTCGGAGAGCAGGTCGTGGTCGTCGGCGAGCTGCTCGGGGGTGACGTCGGGCAGGAACTCCTCGATGAGGAACCGCTTGATCTGGGTGATGTTGCTCATGGTGGCAACTCCCTTGCATGGTTGAGGAATTAGGAGAGTGACGGGTGGTTCAGGGGGTGGGCAGGACGGCCTTGCGGTCGATCTTGCCGGTGGCCGTCTTGGGCAGGGGCTCGTCGTGGATGGCGAGCTTCTCGGGGACGGCGGCGCGCGGCAGGTTGCGGGCCAGGTGCTCGCGCAGGGTGAGGGTGTTGAGGGTGGAGCCGGGGGTGCGCTGGACGGCGGCGTGCAGGCGTTTGCCGGTCAGCGGGTCGCTCGCGGCGGCGACGGCGGCTTCCAGGACCTCGGGGTGGGTGAGCAGGACGCGTTCGATCTCGGCGGTGTTGACGGCGACGCCGCGGACCTTGACCTGGAAGTCGGAGCGGCCGGTGAGGTGGACGCGGCCGTGTTCGTCGCGGGTGACGAGGTCGCCGGTGCGGAACCAGCGCCGTCCGGGGCCGGCGCCTTCGGGCTGGGTGGTGAAGCGGCCGGTGTCGCGGGAGCGGTCGAGGTAGCCGGCGGCCTGGAAGGGGGTGGAGACGTACAGTTCGCCGCTGCCGGGGCCGTCGAGGGGGGTGCCGTCGGGGGTGGCGATGAGGGTGCGCACGCCGGGCAGCGGGCGGCCGATGGGCACGGGCAGGGCGGCGGCGGCGTCCAGGCGGTCCAGGTGGTGCAGGAAGCTGTCGTTGGTCTCGGTGCAGCCGTAGATGTTGTAGAGGCGGGCGGCGGGCAGCAGGGCGGGCAGGGCTGCGAGGGTGCGGGCGTCGATGGCGTCGCCGGTGAACGCGGCGTGTTCGACGCTGTCCAGGGCGGTGGTGCCGGCGGCCTGCAGGAGCAGGGCCCAGGCCAGGGGGACGGCCTGCATGACGTGCGGGCGGTGGCGGGTGAGCTGGGCGAGCAGGTGGCGGGCGTTGAGCGCGTGGGCGGGGTCGATGAGCAGGCAGGTGCCGCCGGCGGCGAGGGTGGCCCACACGTCGAGCAGGGCGAGGTCGAAGTTCAGCGGGGCGTAGTTGGCCACGACGCGGCCGGGGCCGAGGTCGAAGGTGTCGTGGGCCCAGGCGGTGAAGCGGTCGACGGCGCCCTGCGCGAGGGGGACGATCTTGGGCAGGTCGGTGGAGCCGGAGGTGGTGAGCATGAACGAGGTGCCGGCGGCGAGGGTGGGCCGCGGTGCGGTGTGGGCGAGGGCGGGCAGGGCGGGGGTGTCCTGGCCGCGGGGGGCGAGCAGGCGGCGGGCGCCGGCCTGGGCGAACAGGGCGGCCAGCAGCGCCGGGGCGAGCTGCGGGGAGGGCAGCAGGAAGGGGCGGCGCTCCATCAGGCAGGCCAGCACCAGGGCGACGGCCTCGGGTGACTTGACGGCGAGCAGGCCCACCGGTTCCCCGGGTGCCAGGTCGAGGGCGGCCAGGCGCTCGCGTTCGGCGTCGGCGAGGGCGGCGAGTTCGCCGTAGGAGACGGTGCGCTCGTGCCACAGCAGGGCCGGGGCGTGGGGCCGGGTGCGGGCGTGGGCGGTGAACGCGTCGGGCAGCGGCAGCGGGGCCAGCGCGGCCTCGGCGGCGGCGGTCGCGGCATCACCGTCGGCGGCGGCGGTCGCGTCGGTGGCGGCGGCGGTGGCGGCTGTGCGGGTGGCGGCGGTGGTGGTGGCGGTGCCGCTGGTGGCGTGGGTGGTCATCGGGGTCACTCCCCCGCCGGCGCGATCCGCGCCCAGCCGGCCTTGACCGCGGTGCCCGCGTCGGTGGCGATCGTGAAGCGCACCACCGTGGCGCCGTCGTAGGGCTGCAGGGTCAGGCGCAGCTCGGTGCCGTGGAGGGTGGGGGCGGCGAAGCGGGCGCCGAGGGCGGTGACGCGGGAGGGGTCGCCGCCGGCGTGGCGGTCGGTGATCTCCTCGGCGGCCAGGGCGACGAGGTGCATGCCGTGGGCGATGGCGGCGGGGAAGCCGGCTGCCCGGGCTGCGGAGTCGTCGAGGTGGATGGGGTTGAGGTCGCCGGAGGCGTTGGCGTAGGCGGTGGTGTCGGCGGCGGTGAGGGTGTGGGTGAGGGTGAGGGGTTCGCCGTCGGGGGTGGTGCCGGGGTGGGCGGCGGGGGTGAGGGTGCCGCGGGCCGCGGTGCGGGTGGCGCCGACCAGCAGGGCGGAGGTGTCGAGGTCGGCGATGGGGGTGGCGGTGGCGGCGTCGGTGATGCGGGTGGTCAGGGCCAGGCGGGTGCCGCGGGCTTCGCGGCGTACGGCGGTGAGTTCGACGCTGACGTCCACCTCGCCCGGGGTCAGGGGGGTGTGGGTGCGGATCTCCTGGGCGAGGTGGACCACGCCGGTGAAGCCGTCGTCGCCGGCGGTCAGGGCGGTGACGGTGTGCTGGGCCAGGGCGTGGGCGGCGACGAAGGGGTGGGCGGGGCTCGCCGCGCCGGCGCCGTCGGGGGTGGGCAGGGCGGTGCGGGCGGCGGCGCGGTAGGCGGCCAGGTCGCCGGCGGTGACGGTCAGGCGGGTGCGCGCCGCGGGCGCGGCGGCCGGTGCGGTCGCCGGTGCGGTCGCGGGGGCGGGCGTGGTCATAGCGGGGTCACCACCAGGGTCGAGTTGTGGCCGCCGAAGCCGAACGAGTTGGACAGCGCCGCGCCGCTCGGGATGGGGCGGGGTGCGGTGTGGACGACGTCGAGGTCCAGGCCCTCTTCGGTCTTCTCGTGGTTGGCGGTGGGAGGGACGGTGCGGGTGTTCATGGCCTGGACGGCGGCGATCAGCTCGACGGCCCCGGCGGCGCCGATCAGGTGGCCGATGGCGCCCTTGGTGGAGGTGACCGGCACGGCGTGCGGGCCGAACACGGTGCGCAGGGCGGCGGCTTCGGCCCGGTCGTTGTGCACGGTGGAGGTGCCGTGGGCGTTGACGTGGGCGATGTCGGCCGGGCCCAGGCCGGCGTCGGCGAGGGCGGCGCGCATCGCGGCGACCGCGCCGGCGCCGTCGGGACGCGGGTTGGACAGGTGGTAGGCGTCGGAGCTGGAGCCGTACCCGGCGAGCAGCGCGTAGGGGGTGCGGCCGCGGGCGCGGGCGTCGTCCAGGCGTTCCAGGACGAGGAAGCCGGCGCCTTCGCCCATCACGAAGCCGTCGCGTTCGGTGTCGAAGGGCCGTGAGGCGCGGGCGGGGTCGTCGTTGCGCTGGGAGTGCGCGCCGAGGTTGCCGAACGCGGCGAGGGTGACCGGGGTGAGGGTGGCCTCGCAGCCGCCGGCGATGACGACGTCCGCGCGGTGGGTCTCCAGGAGCAGGGCTGCGTGGCCGATCGCGTCCGCGCTGGAGGCGCAGGTGGTGGCGATCGTCAGCGCCGGGCCGCTCCACGCCAGGCGCATGGCGATCTGCGCTGCGGCCGCGTTGGGCATGGTGACCAGCGGCATCAGCGGCGAGACGCGCAGCGGCCCGTGCTCGGTGTAGAGGGCGGACTCGCGGTCGCTGGTGGTGCGCCCGCCGACCGCGTTGCCGACGACGATGGCGCTGCGCCCGGGTTCGGGCCGGGGGCTTCCGGCGTCGGCGTGGGCGGCCAGGGCGGCCAGGGTGCCGTAGTGGGCGAAGGGGTCCAGGCGGCGGGCGTCCTTGGCGGGCACGGGCCCGTCGGCGGGCAGGGCGCTCACGCGGCAGCCCAGGCGTACCCGGTGGCGGGCCAGGGCCGGGTCGGTCAGGGCGGTGGCGGTGGAGCGTCCGGAGGCGACGGTGTGCCAGAACTCCTGGACGGTGTGGCCGGCGGGGCTGACCACGCCGAGGCCGGTGACGGCGATCGGGGGGCGGGTGTGCGGGGCCATGGCGTCCTCTCCTCTGCGGGCCGGGTGGTGGCGGGGGCTCAGATCAGACCGGTCTGGGCGGCGGCGGTCAGGAACGCGTCGGCGGCGAAGTCGATGTCGGCGGCGGTGTGGCGGGCGGTGACGGCGATGCGCAGCCGGGCGAGGTCGTTGGGCACGGCGGGGGTGACGACGGGCAGGCCGATGACGCCGGCCTTGCGGCAGGCGGTGGCGTAGTCGTAGGCGGCGTCGTCGGAGCCGGCGATGACGGGCAGCACGGCGGTGGTGGAGTCCATGGTGGAGATGCCGGCGTCGTTCAGGCGCTCGCGCAGGCGCTGGGCCTGGACCTGGGTGTGGGTGACGCGCTCGGGTTCGCGGCGCAGGATGCGCAGGGACTCCAGGGCGGCGCCGGTCTGGGCGGGGCCGAGGGCGGCGGAGAACAGGAACGGGCGGGCGGCGTAGCGCAGGTGGCCGATGAGGTCGTGGCTGCCGGCGATCCAGCCGCCCATGGAGGGGATGGCCTTGGAGAGGGTGCCGAGCTTGACGTCGACGCGGACCTTGTGGTCGAAGTGCTCCTCGATGCCGCCGCCGGTCTTGCCGATGACGCCCAGGGCGTGGGCCTCGTCGACCATGAGGAGGGCGTCGTAGCGGTCGCAGACCTCGCGCAGTTCGGGCAGCGGGGCGATGTCGCCGTCCATGGAGTAGACGCTGTCGACGATGACCAGGCGCACGCCGGTGGGGGAGGCGGCCTTGAGGCGGCGCTCCAGGTGCTCGACGTCGTTGTGGCGGAAGCGGGTGACGGTGGCACCCGAGAGGCGGCAGCCGTCGACGATGGAGGCGTGGTCGTACTTGTCGATCAGGACGGTGTCGCCCTGGCCGACGAGGGCGCCGACGGTGCCGACGTTGGCGGCGTAGCCGGAGCCGAAGACCAGGGCGCGTTCGCGGCGGGCGAAGCGGGCGACCTCGGCTTCGAGTTCCTCGTGCAGGGGGATGGTGCCGGCCAGGGCGCGCACGCCGTGGTTGCCGGTGCCGTAGACGTCGACGGCGGCCTTGGCGGCGGCCACCACGCGCTCGTCGCCGGCCAGGCCGAGGTAGCTGTAGCCGGACATCATGAGCAGGCGCTCGCCGTCGAGGTCGCAGTAGGCGCTGTCGCGTTCCATGGTGT
Source organism: Kitasatospora sp. NPDC085464 (assembly GCF_044541955.1). Classification (NCBI taxonomy): domain Bacteria; kingdom Bacillati; phylum Actinomycetota; class Actinomycetes; order Kitasatosporales; family Streptomycetaceae; genus Kitasatospora; species Kitasatospora sp. NPDC085464. The sequence goes on along the minus strand of NZ_JBITTM010000064.1, from coordinate 26,498 downwards.
AGGCGACGAAGCTGTTGCGCCGGGAGGGGTCGGACTCCAGTGCGGCCACCCGGGCGTTCGTTGCGGCGAGCTTCGGCTCCAGGCGGTCCCATGCTCCGGTGGCGTTCACGGGCGTTTCTCCTTCACGGCTTCACGGCTGTCGCGGTTTGCGGGGCTGCGTGGTGGGGCTTGGCGGGGTGCGGGGCTGCGCGGGGTGCGGGGTGCGGGGCTGGACGGCTTTCGCGGATTTCACGGATCCCCGGTTTCCCGGTTTCCGCTTCCGGTTTCGCTTCCGGGTTCGCTTCCGGTTTCGGTCCGGTTTGTTTCCGGCTGCTTCCGGTTGCTTTCCGGCCGGGGCCGGGGTGTTCGGGGTCCGGGGCGGCTTCGGGCGGGCTTTCTCGAAGCGTTCACGCGGGGTGCTCAAGGATGGCTACATTTCTACGGCAGGATGCGCAAGGCATCCGCAATAGGCGCTTCGCCGGCCTGCGGTTCCGCTCTGACGTGCGGAAACCTTGCGTCCACGACGCATCGACCGGCCGGCGGGTATGTTTTCGCGGCCGGTGTTGACACCGCGCCTCGCGGCGAATGTATGGTCAAAATCCGCCGAAACCGAACGGCTGGTCGGCGGCTATTTGTTCTGTTCCGGGTTTCCCATGCCGACGGCCCGGCACGGGCCGTCACTTCCGCTTTGGCTCAAGGGGGTTGGAGCTACGTTGAACGGCTTCAGGGAAGACAGTCCGTCCGGCAGATCGGGGGCGCGGCGATGCTGATCCGCCTCACCGGTCTGGTCGCGATCGAGCACGAGGACGGTGCCCCGCAGCACCTGTCCAGCGCCCAGGCCCAGGTGGCGTTCGCCCGCCTGGTGCTGGAGCGCTCCGGCGGCACCAGCCGCGACCAACTGGCCGACACCATCTGGCCCGACGGGCTGCCCGACACCTGGGCCTCGGCGCTGCGCAGCGTGGTGAGCCGGGTGCGGGCCTTCGTCACCGACCCGGGCCAGGGCCCGGGCGCGACCCCGCTGATCGCTCAGGGCGGGCGCTACGTGCTGCGCCTGCCGGCGGACGCGGCCGTGGACCTGGAAGCCGCCGCGTCCGCGGTCGGCGAGGCCGGGGAGGCGCTGGCCGCGGGCAGCCACGCGGTGGCGCAGCAGCTGGCCGCCGGGGCGCTGGCGAACCTGCGCGGGGCGTTCCTGCCCGACCACGAGGGCGAGTGGGCCCAGGGGGTGCGCGAGCACGTGGATGAGCTGCGGATCAGCGCGCTGGAGACCGCGAGCCTGGCGGCCTCCGCGCTCGGCGAGGAGCACCACGCGCTGCGCTGGGCCGACGAGGCGGTGCGCCGCGCCCCGTTCCGCGAGAGCGCCTACCGCTGCCGCATGGAGGCGCTGGCCGCCTCCGGCAACCGCGCCGAGGCGCTGCGCTGCTACCAGCAGCTGCGCCAGGTGCTGGCCGAGGAGCTGGGCATCGACCCGGCCGCCGAGACCCAGGAGCTCTACCTCGCGCTGCTGCGCACCCCGACCCCGGCGCCGCCCGCCCCGGCGGCGGTGCGCCCGGTGGACCCGGTGCTGATGGGCATCTTCGAGCCCCTCGCGCTGATCCGCCTGCCGCGCCCGGCCCCCGCCCCGGTGCGCGCCGCCTGACCCGCGGGCCGTCCGCCCCCGCCCCGGGAGGGGTGGACGGCCCCGCGGCCCCGCGGCCGGCTCCCCTCCCCTCTCCCCCGCGCCCCGGTCACGGGACGCCGGGGGCCGGTCACGGGACGCCGGGGGGCCGCGCGGCGCCGCCCGTCCGCTCCCGCGCGCCGCGCGCCGGGGGCGGGGGGCCGGGGGGCGTCCTCTGGCCCTCGTGCACGCCCAACCCGCGTCCTGGCGGGGGCTTCGGGGAGCACACGCGGCCGGCCCCGCTCGCTTCTCCCCCCCTCCGGCTGCGCAACCGCCCCGTGTGCCGCGCCCGCCCTCTTTCCTCTTCCCCCCGCCCCTCCCTCCGCTTCTCCCCGTCCGCCCCGTCGGCGCCGCGTGCCGGCTCCGGTGCGGCTGTTCCTGCGCGGGGCCTGCCCGGCGCGCCGGCGGGCGCGCGGTGGGGCCGGGCGGCGCTCCCGGGGTGCGGTGAGCCGCCGGGCGCGCCCGGCCGGCGGGGTGTGCGGGCGGGGTGTGCGGGCGGGTGCGGCCTTGCCTGTCCTGCGCCGGGGCGTGTTGCGGAGGTGTTGCGGTGGGCGTGGCAGACGGCCTTGCCGTAGTAGCGTCGGGGCGTGAAGTCGCGCGCACGGCGCGGTCTTTGACCATCGGACGGACGGGGGTCGAGCGTTGGGAAGGGGTGGTGGGTGTGGGACGGGCACGCGTGGCGGCGCGGGTGATCGTGCACCCTGGTGTGGAGGACGTGAGCGTCCAGCAGGTGCTGGAGGCGCTCGCTGATCCGGCCCGCAGGTCGGTGGTACGCACGCTCGCGCACTCCCGGGCGGACTTGAGTTGCGGTTCCTTCGACCTGCCGGTCGGGCGTTCGACCTCCAGCCACCACTTCGGCGTGCTGCGCGAGGCGGGGCTGCTGCGCCAGTACTACGTGGGCACGACCAAGATGAACGCGCTGCGCAGCGAGGAGCTGGAGCGGCGTTTCCCGGGCCTGCTGTCGGCGGTGGTGGCCGCCGCGGACGCGGAGGTGCTGGACACCGCGCCGTCCTGACATCGCGCCGTCCTGACAGCGCTGCCTCCCGGCACCGGGCCTGCCGGCACCGGTTCGCGTTCCCGGGCCCGCGGCACGGTTCGTGCCGTGGGCCCGGGCGCGTTCGGCCGTGCGGTGACGCGGGGTCAGCCCGCCGCGCCACCACCGGCCGGCGTGCCGTGCGCGGTGTCGCCCGCCCGCGTGCCGTGCGCGGTGTCGTCCGTGCTGTCGTCCACGGTGATGACGATCTTGCCCGTCTGGGTGCCGGCTTCCAGGTAGCGGTGGGCGTCGGCGATGGTGTCGAGGCCTTCGAAGACGCGGTCGACGGCGGGGGTGAAGGTGCCGTCGGCCAGGCCCGCGGTGACGAACGCGCGGGCGCGGCGCAGGCGTTCGTCGTCGCGGGTGACCTCGTGCATGGAGTAGAAGCGGCTGGCGACGGGGGCGAAGGTGTCCTGGCCGGGCAGGGGGGTGTCGCGCGGGTCGAGGCGGCCGTAGACGATCAGGCGCCCGCCGGGGGCGAGGGTGCGGGCGAGGGTGAGGACGCCGGGTCCGGCGACGGGGTCGAAGACGGTGCGCACGCCGTGTCCGCCGGTGGCGGCGCCGACGCGTTCGAGGAGGTCCTGTTCGCCGGTGACGACGACGTCGGCGGCGCCGGCCTGCAGGAGGCGGGGGACCTTGGCGCGGGTGCGGGTGGTGGCGATGGGGATCGCGCCCAGGCGCCGGGCGGTGCGGATCGCGGCGAGGCCGACGCCGGAGGCGGCGGCGGTGAGCAGGACGTGGTCGCCGGGGCGCAGGTGGCCGTCCTCGGCGAGGGCGCCGTAGGCGGTGAGGTAGGACATCCACACGGCGGCGCCCTGGAGGGGGGTGAGGCCGCGGGGGCGGTGGACGGCGGCGCGGGCGGGCACGAGGACGTGGGTGCCGTGGACGCCGTAGTCGTTGAGGTCGAAGGCGGGCACGGTGTCGACCTGGTCGCCGACGGCGAAGCCGGTGACGCCGTCGCCGAGGGCCTCCACGGTGCCGGAGGCCTCGTAGCCGAGGGTGGCGGGCAGGGCGGGGTGTTCGAGGTAGGTGCCGGCGCGGAAGAGCGCCTCGGCGCGGTTGAGGCCGATCGCGGCGACGCGCAGGCGCAGTTCGCCGGGCCCGGGTTCGGGCAGCGGGCACTCGCGCACGGACAGGACCTCCGGTCCGCCGGTGGTCTCGAAGACGACGGTCCTGGGCATGGCGCCCCTCCCCTGCTCGTGGTGGTCCTGCGGTGCGGCGCCGGCGTCGCGTCCGCTCCCCCACCCAAGCCGTGCCGGCACCGCCCTGTCAAACGTCGACGGCCATCGGAATAACGATCAGCTTCCCCTGGTTGCACGGGAGTTGGGCCGCTGCCACTGCTTGTCCGCGCCGGCGCCCGGGGGGCTGCGGGCCGGGGGCTGCGGGCCGGGGCGTAGGCTCTGGGCCCGTGATCGAAAACGACGGCGACACCGACGGCGGCCCGGGCTGGGCCGCGACCCTGCGCTGGGCCGGACAGGCGCTGGCACCCGGCGAGCGGATCACGGCGGTGACACCGCTCAAGGGCGGGTGGACCTCCCGGATGCGCCGCCTGGACGTCGAACGCCCAGGCGGCCGGGCGCCGTACGCGCTGGTGCTGCGGTCCTTCGTCACGCCGTTCTACCGCCGCCACGCCCCGGCCCTGCTGGCCCGCGAGGCCGGCGTGCTGCGCCTGCTGGAGGGCGCGGGTGTGCCGGCCGCGCGCCTGGTCGCCCTCGACGAGGACGGCCGGGCGTGCGACCACCCGTCGCTGGTGATGACCCGCCTGCCCGGCAGCGTGCGGGTCGCCCAGGACGCGGACGCCCCGCGGCGCGCGGACCTGCTGGCCGCCCAGCTCGCCGCCGTCCACGCCCTGCCGGTGCCCCGCGGGCAGCGCCCGCGCACCTGGCAGGCGTGGACGGCCCCCGACCTGGTGCGCGTGCCCGAGGGCACCGGGCGCCGCGGGCTGTGGGCGCGGGCGGTGGAGGCGATCGGCCGCGAGGCGCCCGCGTTCCGGGGGTGCTTCCTGCACCGCGACTTCCACCCGGGCAACGTGCTGTTCACCGGCACCGGTGACACCCTCGCGGTCAGCGGGGTCGTCGACTGGGTGGAGACCTCCTGGGGCCCGGCCGACCTGGACGTCGCCCACTGCTCCACCGCCCTGGCCCTGCTCCACGGCCCGGCCGCCGGCCTGGCCTTCGCCGACCGCTACCGCGCGGCCGGCGGCACCCCCCTCGCCGAGGGGAGCGACCACCTGTACTGGCGCCTGCTGGACGCCCTCGCCTTCGCCCCCGACGCCGAGAAGGTCGCCGTCCCCTGGCGCGAACTGGGCCGCACCGACCTGACCCCGGCCCTGCTGACCGCCCGCCTGGAGGACTACCTGCAGGCCCTGTTCGACCACTACGCCTGACACCCCACCGCCCCACGAAGGCACGGCAGGCGACACCACACGCCCCCCGGCACCCGGACGGTGCCGGGGGGGCGTCGACGGCGCGTGGCAACGGGTCTTCGCGGCAGTGCCGGCGTGTCGGCTGCGGCGGTGGACTCCACCGTGTGCCCGGCCCGTCGGCCACACCGCCGGTGCCCGGGAAGTCGGCGGGGCCGACTTCCCGCGCACCGGACCCCCGAAGCGACGGACGCGCTGCACCCCACCGCTGCAGCCCCGCACCCGCCGCGGCGGGCGCCGTCGGGCCGGGCATGACAGCGCTCGCGTGCGGTGCCCCGGACCGGAAGCCCGGTACTCGGCCGCCCCTCGCCGCACACCGCACGCATCGCTCCCGTCCTACCGGACCAGGCCCGTGATACCGACGGCCGCACCCCCTCCCCCCGTGCGCGAAAAGTCGGCAGACCCGACTTCCCGCGCACCGACGCGGCGCGACACCGTCAACGACACGGCACCCCAAACCGGCCGGACCGCGGCACAAACGGCCAGCCGCGTCTCTCCCCCTCGGCGCGAGAAGTCGGCGGGGCCGACTTCCCACGCACCGAACCCCCGAAGCGACGGACGCGCTGCACCCCACCGCCGGAGCGCGGGCGGCTGCCCGTACGGCAGCGGGCCGCCGGCGCAGCGCGCGAGGCGGGTGCGGGCTGCGCTCGCCGGAGGGGTGTCCTGGTCCGGGCAGGTGCCGGGCACGGCAGACACAGCGGGCACGGTCCTCGCGCACCGGGTCTGCGGCCGGGTCCGCTCACCGGCGCGCACCGTGAAGCGGCGCCCACCTGTCCGGCTCCCGGACGCGCGGCGCGCTGCCGGTACGTCTGCTCGCTGCTCTGCGCCGGTCCTTCGGCCGCGGCCGGCCGGGGGCCGCTTCCCCGGGCGGGCGGTGCCGGGGGTGGACGGTGCCGGGGGTGGACGGGGGCGGCGTCGTGCTTCCCGCGGTTCGGGCTGCAGGCCGCCGCCTGCGGTCGGACGCGGACGCTGCGGCGGCTGTTCCCCGCCGGTGGGTGTGCTCGGCCCCGGCCGGCCGCCCGTCGCCGGAGCAGGTGGACGGGCCCTCGCGCCGGCGGGAAAGCGGGCACCCCCCGGGGGGGTGGGCGGCTGTCGGGCCGGGGGGTTAGGGTCGCCCGTCATGGGAGCGAGCAGCTGGTCGTACGTCACGCCGTGGCAGGCGCAGGAGCAGCGGGCGCTGGAGGCCCTGCGCGAGGAGGTGTTCGCGCGGGACGCCGGGTACTGGCGGGAGCTGGGGGTGGCGTCGCTGGCCGAGCTGGACGCGGGCGGGGTGCTGGAGGAGGAGGGCGGCGCGCATTCGGTGCTCGACGTCCGGTGGGTGGTGCGCTGCGAGGCGGACACCGAGGGGGTCGGTGAGGTGCGGGTGGTCGAGGGAGCGGAGGCGGTGGAGCTGTTCGGGACGCCACAGCCCTCGCGGGAGGCGGTGGAGTCGGCCCTGGCGCGGGCCGGGGACGGGTGGTTCCCGCCGTTCGGGCGCGGCTCGGGCTGCTGCACCGCGGTCCACGAGGACGGCGGCCGGGCGGTGGGGCTGTGCTTCTGGGGCGTCACCGGGGACTGACCCGGTGGGCGCGAGGCGGACGCCCACGGGCGGCGCACCACCACGGCCCGCAGGACCGGGCACCGAACACCGGCACCGGCACCGGCACCGGCACCGGCAGCGTCAGCGGCGTGCGAGGGAAGCGCTCTGCTTCCACCTCCGGCGCGGGAAGTCGGCGGGACCGACTTCCCGTTGCACCGACGCGGCGCGACACCGTCAACGACACGGCGCCCCAAGCCGGCTGGACCGCGGCACCGACGTCCAGCCGCATCCCTCCCCCCCTGCGGCACGGGAAGTCGGCGGGGCCGACTTCCTGCGCACCGGACCCCCGAAGCGGCAGAAGCGCTGCGCTCCGCCGCTGTGGCCCGGCGCGCACACCCGGGCCCGGGGGCCGGAGCGCGGGCGGCTGCCCGTACGGTGGGCGCCTTCGGCCGGGCCGGGGCGCGCTCGGGCTGCTCACAGGTGCAGCTGGAGGTCCTCCTCGGCGGCGGTGACGTCGCCGGTGAAGGTGCGGCGGGCCTCGGCGAGCGCCTGGGCGCGGTCGGTGCCGGGCCAGAAGTGGGTGAGCAGGAGCCGGGCGGCGCCGGCGCGTTCGGCCCACTGCCCGGCCTGGGCGGCGCTGAGCAGGTACGGGTCGTCGGGGTCGCAGCCGCAGGTGGTGGCGCCGGCGATGAACAGGTCGGCGCCGGCGGCGAGTTCGGCCAGCGCCGGGCCGGGGCCCGCGTCGCCGCTGTAGGCGAGGGTCAGGCCCGGGGCGCTCAGGCGCACGCCCGCGTGCGGGACGTGGTGGGGCAGCGGCGCGGTGTCCAGGCGCAGCGGGCCCAGGCGGTGGGTGGCGGTGGCGGCGGTGGGCAGGGGGTGGATGTCGAAGACGTCGTTGAGGTCTTCGGTGGGTTCCATGGCCTGGACGCGGGTGACGACGCCGGGGGTGCAGTACAGGGGCAGGCGGGGCGGGCGGGGGGTGGTGAAGTAGCGGGCGCGGCACAGGGCGCTGAGGTCGGCGCAGTGGTCGGGGTGTTCGTGGGTGATGACGACGGCGTCCAGGCCGGTGGCGGCGGTGTGCCGGAGCAGGCGGGGGAAGGTGGCGTAGCCGAGGTCGAGGGCGAGGAGGTAGCCGTCGTGTTCGAGGAGGAAGCCGCTGGCGGCCCGGTCCGCTTCGGGGTGGGCGGCGCTGGTTCCCAGGACGGTGAGTCGGCTCACCGGGTGATGCTCTCACAGGCGGGGTGAATCCTTTCGGGGCCGGGGTGCCTCTTATGGGCGGGCCCGGTGCGTTGCCGGGTCCGCGTGTGGGTCCCCGGGTGTGGTGCCCGGTGGGCGGGAGCCCCTGTGTGGGAGGTCGTTGTGGTCGTCGGTGTGGGTGTGGCTGTGGGCGCGGTGCTGGTGTGCGCCTGCGTGTTCGTGTTCGGGCGCAGGCGGGGCGGCGGGCGTGGCTGAGCGCGTGGACGGCGGGGCGGCCCGGGGCGTGGACGGCGGGGCGGCCCGGGAGGCGGCCGGGGCCGGGGGTGGGGGTGGGGGTGGTGTGTGGCCGGGTGAGGGGCTGGTCGTCGCCGCGCAGGGCGGTGACGCCCAGGCGCTGGCCGCGCTGGTGACGGCCGCGCACCCCCATGTGCGGCGCTTCGCGCACTCGCTGTGCGCGGGCCGGGAGGACGCCGAGGACGCGGCGCAGGAGGCGCTGATCGTGCTGTACCGGCGGATCGGCATGCTGCGGGCCTCCACGGCGCTGGCGTCGTGGATGTTCCGCATCGTGCGCAACGAGTGCCTGCGCCGTGCCCGCGCGGTGCTGCGCGACCACCCGCCGGGGCACACGGCCGGCGCGGCCGGCGGGCAGGACGGGGAGGGCGGGGCCGGCGCGGGCGGCGGGCAGAGCGGGGGCGGCGGGGAGGCGGGGTGGGCCTCGGCGGAGGAGGAGGCGCTGCGGCGTCTGGAGGCGCACCGGATCGCGCAGGCGATCGCCGCGCTGCCGGGCGACCAGCGCCGCGTGCTGGTCCTGCGCGACGTGCAGGGCCGCAGCGGTCGGGCCGTCGCCGAGGAACTCGGCATCGGGCAGGGCGCGATGAAGTCCCGTCTGCACCGCGCCCGCGCCGCCCTGCGCCACACCCTGACCACCACGCCCCCACCCCCGCCCGTACCCGTACCCGCGCCGGTGGCAGCCGCAGTGGCCGCGGCGGCGCCGGCCTCGGCGGTGCCGGTGGCGGCGGGCGGGCGGGCGCGGTGAACCGGACGGTGAAGACCGGCGCCCGCGCGGGCGCCGGCGTCCCCTCGCTGCCCCGTCACCTGGCGCGCGGCGCGGCCGGGTTCGGCGCGCTGGCCGCCTCCGTGGCCCTGTGGCCCGTCCTCGGACCGGCGGGCCTGCTGCTGGCCCCGGCCGGCCTGTACGCGCTGCGCGGCTGCCCGCTGTGCTGGACGGCCACGCTGCTGCGCGTCCTGACCCTGGGCCGGGCACACCCGCCCTGCCCCGACGGGCGCTGCCGGATCCCCGGCAGCGGCAGCGGCTCCGGCACCGGCTCGGGCTCAAGCTCGGGCGGGCAGGGCCGCTGACGCGGGCGGGCACGGGCGGCGTGGGCACGGGCGGCGTGGACGGGCGGGCCGGCGGGCGGGGGTCGTCAGTGGTACTGGGCGATCTGGATGAGGTTGCCGCAGGTGTCGTCGAGGACGGCGGTGGTCACCGGGCCCAGGGCCAGCGGGGCCTGGGTGAAGCGCACGCCCAGGGCGCGCAGCCGCTCGTACTCGGCGTGGACGTTGTCCACGGCGAAGGAGGTCGCGGGGATGCCGTCGGCGGCAAGGGCGGCCACGTAGGCCTTGGCGGCGGGGTGCTGGTCGGGTTCCAGGACGAGTTCGGTGCCGTCGGGCTGTTCGGGGGAGACGACGGTGAGCCAGCTGTGGCCGCCGAGGGGGACCTCGGTCTTCTTCACGAATCCGAGCACTTCGGTGTAGAAGCGCAGGGCCTTGTCCTGGTCGTCGACGAAGACGCTGGCCAGGTTGATCCTCACGGGGCCTCCTCGGGTGTGCGGGGCGTGAGCCACCGGGCGGTGATGCGCCGCAGCGGTCCGGTGTCCAGGTCGTGGAACTTGTAGCGGCCCTCGCGGCGGGTGCGCACGAGGCCGGCGTCCTCCAGGACGGCCAGGTGCTGGCTGACCGCCTGGCGGGAGATGCCCAGGGCGTGGCGGGAGGCCAGCCGTGCGCAGATCTCGAACAGGGACTGGCCCTCGCGCTGCGCGAGCTCGTCGAGGATGAGGCGGCGGGTGGGGTCCGCCAGCGCCTTCCACAGGGCGTCGTCCGTCACCACCCCACCATAGGCAAGCCGCGGCTTGCCTGCCCGACGGGCGCCCCGGGGGTGTGGACGAACCGGGCGGGGCCGGGGCAGGGCCGGGGCAGGGCCGGGGCAGGGGCGGGGCGTCCGCCCGATGGGCAGCCGATGGGCGGGGTGCTCGACGGGCAGCCGGCCCGCGGGTCGGGGCGGGCCGGATATCCAGCCCTGCCCGGCCGGTGTGAGGGGCGGGAAGTCCGGCCGGCAGGCGGGCGGCATGTCCGGCCCCTGGCCGGCGGGCGGGTCGGGCGGGGTGTCCGGGCGGTGGGCGGGGCGGGTGTCCAGCCCCTGGTCGGCCGGTGGGCGGGGCGGGGGCGGGCAGTAGGATCGGCGCCGTTGCACACCCGTAGACACACCGCTGGTAGGAGGCTTTTCATGGCTCAGGTCACGCTGAAGGGGAACCCGGTCGAGGTCGGCGGCGCGCTGCCCGCCGCCGGCAGCCAGGCCCCCGCGTTCACGCTGGTCGGTGCCGGCCTCGCGGACGCCTCGCTGAAGGACTTCGCCGGCAGCCGCAAGGTCCTCAACATCTTCCCCAGCATCGACACCCCCACCTGCGCGACGTCGGTGCGCACCTTCAACGCCCAGGCCGGCGCGCTGGCCAACACCGTCGTGCTGTGCATCTCCGCCGACCTGCCGTTCGCGCAGGCCCGGTTCTGCGGCGCCGAGGGCCTGGACAACGTCAAGACCCTCTCCACCCTGCGCGGCCGCGACTTCCACGACAGCTACGGCGTCGCCATCAACTCCGGCCCGCTGGCGGGCCTGACCGCCCGCGCCGTCGTCGTCCTCGACGAGAACGACACCGTCCTGCACACCGAACTCGTCGCCGAGATCGCGGACGAGCCGAACTACGAGGCCGCGCTCGCCGTCCTCGCCTGAGCCGCCCCGCGCGCGCTTCCCGCGCGCTTCCCGCGCGCACCTCGCACCCCCGTCCCGCCCCGGGACGGGGGTGCGCCCGTTGCGGCCCCGCAACGCGGCCCCGCCGCGTGCCGCCGGCGCAGGCGCAGGCGGCCGCTCCCGCCAGAGGGGTCGCCCCGGCGGACGCGGCAGCCCCCGGCGGACGCGGCAGCCCCGGGCGGGGCGGGTGACCTGACGACGGCTCCGGTCCGACAGGGCTGCCCGGCCGAGGCGGCTGCTCCCATGAGCGTGACCACCGGCATGACGGTGCCGTCGCCGCCGAGGTCGAGGTCGAGGTCGAGGTCGGGCCGCAGCGCGTCGATGAAGCCGTCGCGGTGCTCCTCCGGGAGCCGGAGGCCTTCGTGGCCGGTGCGGGCGCCCCGCACGGCCCGGGGAAGGGGACGCAGGTCGTCCGCGCCGAGGACGACGGGCAGCGGCGGGTCGGGGACGCGCCCCACGGGTCGTCGTCACGGCGGGCGGCGGGACGGCCACGGGGTTTCCCGGGCCCTGCCGGACGGCCCGGCCCCCGGTCACCGCGGCGCCGCGGGCTGCCGGCGGTCCGTCGCGAGCGGGCCGGGGCCCGCCCGGGCCGTTCCGGGGCACCGGCGGCGCAGCGCCGCGCTGACACCCCGACACACCGACGCGCGGGTGAGGGCACCGCCGCCCGGCAGGCCCGGGACCCGCACCACCCCCGCCCCCTCCCCCGGGGCGGCCACCCCTCACGCGGCGCCCCTCACGCCCTGGGCAGCCGTCCCCCCGGGCCTGCAGCGGCTCCGACCCCCTCTTCGGGGGCGGCCCCTCTCGGGGGTCAGGCGGCGAAGGCGGCGAGGAGCTTGTCGGTGAGGCGCTCCAGGTAGTCCGGGGCGGTGGGGGTGTGGACCACGGCCAGGCGCCAGTACAGGGGGCCGGCGAGGAGGTCGAGGGCGAGTTCGAGGTCGGTGCCGGGGGGCAGTTCCCCGCGTTCGACGGCCCGTTCCAGCAGGCGGGAGGCGTTGCCGCGGCGGGTGTCGCGTACGGCCGTGAGCAGGACCTGGGCGAGTTCGGGGTTGCGGCCGGCTTCGGCGAGCAGGTCGGGGATGATCCGCGAGGGCAGCGGGTGGCGCAGCGCGCGGGCATTGTCGGTGAGGAAGGCGAGGACGTCGCCGCGCAGGGTGCCGGTGTCCTTGATCTCGGAGTCGTCGACGGCGACGGCGCGCACCAGGGCGAGGGTCATGTCGAGTTTGGAGGACCAGCGGCGGTAGATCGCGGCCTTGCCCGCGCCGGCGCGGCGGGCGACGTTCTCCAGGGAGAGGCGGGCGTAGCCGGCGGCGGCGAGTTCCTCGAAGAACGCGTCGGCGATGGCCCGGGTGACGGAGTCCTGGAGGACCGGCCCGCCGGGCGCACGGCGCCCGGGCCCCGCCGGCGCGGGCCCCGCAGCGGCAGGGTCCGCGGGGGCGGCCGGGTCCGCGGGGGCGGCCGGGGCGGGGGCGGCAGGGTCCGCAGGAGCAGCCGGGTCCGCGGGGAGGGACGCGGGGGCGGGGTCCGCGGGGGCGGGGGTGGCGGGGGTGGCGGGCATGGCCCGAACCTACCACCGGACGGAACGCTTGCGTCTCGACTGGGAGAGGGCTAACGTCAAAGCCGAGACGGAACGGTTCCGTCTCGGCTTTGGTTGGGAGTGCACCATGCGGTTCCTCTTCGAGGACGAGTCGTTCTCCTTCGAGACCTTGCGCGCGGCCGGGTTCGCGAACGACGGCGGCGCCGACCTGGGCGAGGTGGTGGCCACCGCCTCGCGCATCGGCGAGGGCGACGAGGCGGCCTGGCTGCGCGAATGGACGGCCACCGCCGAACGCGTCCACGCCGCCGCCGAACGCTCCCTGGCCGCCGGCCACCGCGTCAGCGCCCGCGAGGGCCTGCTGCGCGCCTCCAACTACTACCGCACCGCCGAGTTCTACCGCCGCGACGACCCCGCGAACGACCCCGAGGCCCGTCGCCTGTCCGCGCTCTCGCGCGAGAGCTTCGCGGCGGCCGCCGCCCTGATGGACACCCCCGTCCAGGCCCTGCGCATCCCCTACCGGGACACCACCCTGCCCGGGTACCTCTTCCTCGCCGACGACAGCGCCGCCCCCGCCCCACCATCGTGTTCACCAGCGGCTTCGACTCCACCCTCGAAGAGTCCTACTTCGCCCTCGCCGCCGCCGCCGTGCGCCGCGGCTACCACGTCCTGGCCTACGACGGCCCCGGCCAGGGCGCCGCCCTGCGCGAACAGCACCTCGTCTTCCGCCCCGACTGGGAAGCGGTGGCCACCCCGGTGATCGACCACGCCCTGACCCGCCCCGAGGTCGACCCCAAGCGCCTGGTCCTGTTCGGCTACAGCCTCGGCGGCTACCTCGCCGCCCGCGCCGGCGCCCACGACCACCGCCCGGCCGCCCTCGTCCTGGACGACGGCCTCTACAGCTACGGCCAGGCCCACGACCGCTTCCTTCCGCCGTTCCTGCGCGACCTGGTCCACGGCGGCCACGACGACCTCGCCGACGCCGTCCTGGGCCTGCTCATGGAACACAGCACCCAGCTGCGCTGGGCCCTGCGCAACGGCGTGTGGACGTTCGGCGCCACCGGCCCCGCGGACTACCTGCGCCGCACCGCCCCCTACACCCTGGAGGGCCACGCCCCCCTCATCACCTGCCCCACCCTCGTCCTGGACGCCGAGAACGACCAGTTCTTCCAAGGCCAGCCCCACCAGGTCCAGGCCGCCCTCACCTGCCCCCACACCCTCCTGACCCTCACCGAAGCCGAAGGCGCCGGCGAACACTGCCACATGGGCGCCATGGCCCGCCTCCACCAGAGCGTCTTCGACTGGCTCGACACCACCCTCCCCCACACCACCACCCCCTGACCCCACACTCGCGCCCGCCGCACCCACACCCGCCGCAACCGCACCCACACCCGCCGCACCCGCGACCGCGACCGCGACCGCGACCGCAGCAGCAAAGCCCGGAACACCGGGCCACCGGGCCACCGGAGCACCGGGGCACCGGGGCACCGGGGCACCGGGGCACCGGGGCACCGGGCCAACGGGATTCAGGGCGCAGCGGTGCCCAGACGCCGGGCTCCCGGGCGGGCTGCCGGAGCAACGGGGCACCGGGCCAACGGGATTCGGGGCGCAGCAGTGCCCAGACGCCGGGCTCCCGGGCGGGCTGCCGGAGCAACGGGGCACCGGGCCAACGGGATTCAGGGCGCAGCAGTGCCCAGACGCCGGGCTCCCGGGCGGGCTGCCGGAGCAACGGGGCACCGGGGCACCGGGGCACCGGGCCAACGGGATTCAGGGCGCAGCAGTGCCCAGACGCCGGGCTCCCGGGCGGGCTGCCGGAGCAACGGGGCACCGGGCCAACGGGATTCGGGGCGCAGCGGTGCCCAGACGCCGGGCTCCCGGGCGGGCTGCCGGAGCAACGGGGCACCGGGCCAACGGGATTCGGAGCGCAGCAGTGACGAGACGCCGGGCTGCCGGAGCGCCGGGGCGCCGGGGTTGTGCGGTGGCGGGGCCCGGGGCCAGGGCGGCGGTGTGTTCCCCGGGCAACGGGTGCGCCCCCGTTGCCCGGGTGGGAACCGGGGAACGGGGGCGCCGGGGTGGTCCCGTCCGGCCGGGGGGCCGGCGCGGAGGGGACCGAGAGAGGGGCGGGGGCGGGGCGGTGCGGGTGTGCCGCTCGGGTGATCAGGTGATGGAGGCGCCGGAGTCGATGCTGATGACCTGCCCGGTCATGCAGTCCTGGTCCAGGAACAGGGTGATCGAGCGGGCGACCTCCCGCGGGGTGACGAACCGCGGCACCGGGACCTTGTCGCGCATGCCGGCGATGACGTGCTCGGGCAGGGTGTCCGTCATCCCGGTGATCATGAAGCCGGGTGACAGGGCGTTGACCGTCACCCCCCGGCGCCCGCACTCCGCCGCCAGCGTCCGGGTCAGGCCGATCAGCCCCGCCTTGGACGCGGAGTAGGCGGTCTGCCCGGCCGTGGCGATCAGCGCCGACGGGGAGACGATGTTGACGATCCGCCCCCACCGGGCGCGCAGCATCGCCGGCACGCACACCCGGGCGGTGTGGAAGGAGCCGACCAGGTTGGTGTCGATGACCTGGCGCCACTGCGCCGGGTCCTGCATCGCCATCAGCGAGTCCTTGCGGATCGCGCCGTTGTTGACGAGCACGTCCACCGGGCCCAGCGCCGCCGAGATCTCCTCGTACATCGCGGTGACCGCGCCGTAGTCGGCCACGTCGCCGGTGACCAGGACGTGCGCGTTGGTCAGCTGCGCCGCGGTCTTCTGGGCGCCGTCGCGCGAGGAGTTGTAGTGGACCGCGACGCGGCAGCCCGCCGCGTCCAGGGCCAGCGCCAGCTCGCTGCCCAGGCCGCCCGAGGCGCCGGTGACCAGCGCCACCGGCGACACGGGCCGCGCGCCGAAGGCGTCCTTGCCGCTCATCGCACGCCTCCCCACGTCATCAGGACCGAACCCCACGTCATGCCCGCGCCGAACCCGGCCAAAAGGACGGTGTCGCCGTCCGCGATGCGCCCGGCGTCCAGGGCCTCCGCCAGCGCGATCGGGATCGACCCGGAGGCGGTGTTGCCGTAGCGCTCCAGGTTCGTCACCAGCTTGTCGGTGGGGATCCCGGTGTGGGACAGCACCGAGTTGATGATGCGGATGTTCGCCTGGTGCGGCACGACGTGGTCCACCTCGGAGGCGGTGATCTTCGCCTGTTCCAGGGTCTCGCGGATCGTGCGCACCGTGTAGCGCACGGCGTTGAGGTAGATCTCGTTGCCGTTGATCTGCGCGTAGTGCAGGCCCTGGGCGACCGTCTCGGCGGTGGTGGGCATCCGCGAGCCGCCGGCCAGGACCTTGAGGCTGTTCTTGCAGGAGCCGTCCGCGCCCAGGTTCCACGCCCGGATGCGGTCCACCGGCCCGGGGGTCAGCACCACCGCGCCGGCCCCGTCACCGACCAGGATCGACAGGTCCCGGTCGGCCGGGTTCGCGGTCTGGGTGTGGGTGTCCGAGCCGATCACCAGGATCGGGCGCGGGTCCATGCGCATCAGACCCGCCGCCGTCACCAGCGCGTACACGAACCCCGCGCACTCGGAGTTCACGTCGTGTGCGCTGCCCGCGATGCCCAGCTCGTCGTGGACGAACGCCGACGTCGCCGGCGAGGGCTGCTCCGGGGTGGCCGTCGCCACGATCAGGTGCGCGATGTCCGCACCCGTCAGCCCCGCCCGCTCAAGCGCCCGGCGCCCGGCCTCCACGGCCATCGACGCCGTGGTCTGCCCGGGCCCCACCGCACGGCGCTCCCGGATCCCGCACCGCGAGACGATCCAGTGCTCGTCCACACCGAAACGCTGCGCGAGCTCCGCACTGGTCACCACCCGCTCGGGCACGAACATCCCCCAGCCGGTGACGTCGAAACCGCTCATCACCCGCCCCCTCTCTCCCCGCTCCGGGGCCTCAGTTGCCCTCGGTGGGGACGAGCGCCAGGATCCGCTCGTGGACCACGCGCAGCGTCGTGGTGTCGTCGATGTCCGCGAACAGCGACTCGTCCGCCGGGATGTGCGGGTACTGGTTCTGGAAGCCGTACAGCCACTCCATCAGGTCCAGCGAGTCGACGTCCGCGATGTGCTGCAACGCCGCGTCGGCGTCGATCTCGTGCGCACCGGACACCGCCTGCAGCTGCTGGGCCAGGTCCTCGATGGTGGGGATCTGCGACATTGGTGATCGTTTCCTCTCCTCGCCGGCCCGCCCCCCCCGGGGGGGCCGTATCACGGCACACCAGGGGAAGGGCAGACGGCTGTCAACGCGTCGAATGTGGGGAACGAAGTGCACGCGACCGGCCCCCTTGTCGGGAACGGAGCGCACAGGCCGGCCCGCCGGTACCCGAAGGCGCCGCCGGCCGGGACAACACCCGAGGACCGCAACCCCGCGGCCCGCCCCTCGTTGTGTGCGGGAGACCCGGGGGGCGGGGTACCCGCCCGCACCCTGCGGGCCGGCACCCCGCCCCGCCGGCGCCCCGCCCCCCACCGGCCCCTCGCCCGCGGCCGCCGGCCGCTGTCCGGCCGCTGTCCGACCGTCCCGTCCGCACACCCGCGAGCCCGGCACAGGCACCACGAGAACAGGACGACGACGGACAACGACGAACCGGAGACCGGCAACCACGAGAAAAAGGGGCAGGAACCAGGAAGACGGAACACCCACAGGACGGGACCGGCACACCGGCCCCCCGCCCCGCCCGGCCCGGAAGCGGGACGAACGGAATGGGGGGCCGGCACAAGGCCCGGACAAGCACCCTCCCCGGCCCGCAAGGAACAGGCAGAAGGAAAGCGACCCGGCCGTGGGGGCCGCGTGTCTTGTCGAAACCGCATGAAACCCGCGCCCGCGCAAACGCCCCGCAACCCCCCACACCCCGCCGCCCTTGCGCACCGCTTGCGAGACACACGCTTACCTGACCCACAACACACCGCACCCGCACGCCCACCGGCACACCCCGACCAACCAAGCCGGACCGGCCGGACCGGCCGGACCGGACCGGGCCGGGCCTCAAGACCGGGGCCAGGCCGCACGACCAGGCCGAACCCGACCGGGCCTCAAGGCCAGACCAGGCCGAACCCGACCGGGCCTCAAGGCCAGACCGGGCCGGGCCGCAAGACCGGGCACCGGAACGGCAACCGGCCCCGGCCGCACACAGGCCAGGCCCACAAGCCGGTTCCACACGGCCCACAGCACCACAGCCCACCCGCGTCACGGCATCACAGCGCCACCCGCCGACCGGCCGCACCCACAGGGCCAGTCGGACACCGCACCACCCCGCACCACCCGCACGGCCCGTACGGCCCGCACAGTCCACACCCGCGGCGTCACACGCCGACAGGCCCGGACCACACGGCCGGCACGGCACCGCACCACCCCGCACCACCCGTACGGCCCGTACGGCCCGCACAGTCCACACCCGCGGCGTCACACGCCGACAGGCCCGGACCACACGGCCGGCACGGCACCGCACCACCCCGCACCA
>NZ_JBITTM010000064.1:8293-8561 GCF_044541955.1 Kitasatospora sp. NPDC085464 | reverse complement strand
TACGGGCCCGTACGGCCCGCACAGTCCACACCCGCGGCGTCACACGCCGACAGGCCCGGACCACACGGCCGGCACGGCACCGCACCACCCCGCACCACCCATACGGCCCGCACAGTCCACACCCGCGGCGTCACACGCCGACAGGCCCGGACCACACGGCCGGCACGGCACAGCACCACCCCGCACCACCCATACGGCCCGCACAGTCCACACCCGCGGCGTCACACGCCGACAGGCCCGGACCACACGGCCGGCACGGCACAGCACC
>NZ_JBITTM010000064.1:3649-8196 GCF_044541955.1 Kitasatospora sp. NPDC085464 | reverse complement strand
ACCACCCCGCACGGCCCGCACGGCCCGTACGGCCCGCACAGTCCACACCCGCGGCGTCACACGCCGACAGGCCCGGACCACACGGCCGGCACGGCACAGCACCACCCCGCACGACCCCGCACCACCCGTACGTGCCCGGTGTCCGGGAGCGCGCAGGTGCCGGCCCCGGCGCCGGCCGCCCGCACCCGCACCCCGTGCCCGCGCCGCACACCCCGCGTGTGCCGGCGCCCGCACCCCGTTCCCCCCAACCCGCCAACCACATTCGAGGGGCCCCATCCCATGACCACCGTCGAAGCCCGCTCCATCAACCCCGACGTCGAGGCCATCCGCCACCACTACGAGGTCCCCAACGAGCTGTACCGCCTCATCCTGGGCCCGACCATGATGTACTCCGGCGGCTACTGGGAGGACGGCGAGGACCTCGTCGCCGTCCTGGACGAGGCCCAGGAACGCAAGCTCGACGCCTTCACCGACCTCGCCCGCGCCGCCGGCAGCGCCAAGGTCCTGGACGTCGGCTGCGGCTGGGGCACCATGCTCAACCGCCTCACCACCGTCCACGGCGTCCAGCGCGCCGTCGGCGTCACCCTCTCCCGCACCCAGGCCGACTTCGTCCACGCCCTGGGCAACCCCGCCATCGAAGCCCGCGTCGAGAGCTGGGAGGAGCACCGCCTCGCCGACGGCGAGCAGGCCTACGACGCCGCGTTCTGCATCAACGCCCTCGAACACTTCGTGCTCTCCTCCCTCACCCCCAAGGAGCGCACCCAGCGCTACCGCGTCTTCTTCAAGCAGATCCACTCCCTCCTCAAGCCCGGCGCCCGGTTCGTCCTGCACACCATGACCGTCGAGAACCCCCCGCTGCGCCGCCAGCTCCTGGACGACCTCAAGTTCCTCCAGCGCGAGGAGTTCGAAGGCTGCCACATCCCGCGCCTGCCCGAACTCGCCTCCGGCCTCGACGGCCTCTTCGAGGTCACCGAGATCCGCAACGAGCCCGAGTCCTTCGCCCGCGCCTGCCGCGCCTGGCTCAAGCTCCTCGCCGCCCGCCGCGACGAAGCCGTCGCCATGACCGACGAGACCACCGTCGCCCGCTTCGAGCGCTACCTCGACATCTTCGCCTACACCCTCGAAGACCACATCTTCAACAACTTCCGCGTCACCCTCACCCGCCGCGCCTGACCCCGCCCCCCTGCCGGGCCACCGAACGGCACCCCCAAGCCAACCGCGACAAAGGGACACCGACGCCATGACCACCACCCCCGCCCCCGACCGCACCACCACCCCCGCGGCCACCGGCACCACCGCCGCAGCCCCCGCCCCGGCGGCGGGGGCCACCCCCACCACCCCCACCACCCCCACCAGCCCCGCCGGCCCCGCCGGCCCGGCCGCAGGCACCACCGCCGACACCGCCACCGCGCCCGCCGCCGCGGCCAGCGGCGACCTCGCCGTGCGCCACCTCAAAGTCGCCGTCATCGGCGCCGGCATCTCCGGCCTCGGCACCGCCATCGGCCTCCTACGCCGCGGAGAAGACGACTTCCTCGTCTTCGAACGCGCCGACGACCTCGGCGGCACCTGGCGCGACAACACCTACCCCGGCTGCGCCTGCGACGTCCAGGCCCACCTCTACTCCTTCTCCTTCGCCCGCAACCCCGAGTGGAAATCCACCTTCGCCACCCAGGCCGAAGTCCACGCCTACCTCACAGCCTGCGCCACCCGCTACGGCGTCGACCCCCACCTGCGCTACGGCCACGAACTCCTCGACGCCCGCTGGGACGACACCCACCAGCACTGGAACCTGCGCACCACCCACGGCCGCTACACCGCCCGCATCCTCGTCACCGGCACCGGCTACCTCTCCAACCCCGCCACCCCCGACCTGCCCGGCCTCGACACCTTCACCGGCACCGTCTTCCACTCCTCCCAGTGGAACCACGACCACGACCTCACCGGCCGCAACATCGCCGTCATCGGCACCGGCGCCTCCGCCATCCAGTTCGTCCCCAAGATCCAGCCCCAGGTCGCCCGCCTCGACCTCTACCAGCGCACACCCCCCTGGGTCGCCGCCAAACCCGACAAGCCCAACACCGCCCGCCACACCTGGATGCTGCGCCACCTGCCCGGCTACCAGCGCTTCCGCCGCGCCTTCAACCAACACGGCCGTGAAATCGTCGCGTTCTTCATGTCCAGCCCCTCCCGCACCACCGGCATGAAGAACATGGCCGCCGGCCACCTCAAGAAGAGCGTCAAAGACCCCGCCCTGCGCCAGCGCCTGACCCCCGACTACACCGTCGGCTGCAAACGCCTCCTGTTCTCCAACACCTGGTACCCCGCCATCCAGCAACCCAACGTCGACATCGTCTCCGACACCATCACCCGCATCGGCCCCACCCACATCACCACCGCCGACGGCACCCGACGCGACATCGACACCATCATCCTCGCCACCGGCTTCACCGCCACCAACCGCCCCATCGCCCACCGCATCCACGGCCGCGACAACACCACCCTCGCCGACACGTGGAACACCCACGGCATGACCGCCCACCGCGGCACCACCATCCACGGCTTCCCCAACCTCTTCATGATCCTGGGACCCAACACCACCCTCGGCCACTCCTCCCAGACCGTCATGATCGAAGCCCAGATCACCTACATCCTCGACGCCCTGAAAACCCTCGACACCCACCACATCACCAGCATCGACGTCCGCGAAGACGCCCAGAACGCCTACAACCACAACGTCCAGAACCGCCTGAAGAACACCGTCTGGAACAACGGCGGCTGCACCAGCTGGTACACCGACACCCAAGGGAACAACCCCTCGATCTGGCCGACCTACACCTGGCGATTCCGGAAACAGACCCGCCACCTCGACATCAGCAACTACCAGACCACCACCCACACCAACCACACCAACCCCTAACCCCCCCGCCCCGCCCCCCGCCCCGCCCGCCGGCCCCAGCCACGCCAGCCCGCCACACCAGGCACCGGACACCCCAGCCCCACCCCCCGACCAGACCAGACCGCCCCGCCAGACCGCCCCGCCACGCCACACCAGGCCCGCCCGCCACCCCGCCACCCCGCGACCCGGCCAGCCCCGGCCCGGCCCGGCCAGACCGCCCCGCCCCGCCACGCCACGCCACGCCACACCAGGCCCGCCCGCCACCCCGCCACCCCGCGACCCGGCCAGCCCCGGCCCGGCCGGCCACGCCACACCAGGCACCGGACAGCCGGCACCAAACCCCGCGGACAGCACCGGACAACAGAACACCGGGCACCAGGACACGGGACACAAAGCACCACCCGGCGCCGCACAGCACACGAAATGCCAACACACGGGCCGCACAGGACACCAGACGCCAAGGCACGGGACACAGGGCACAGGGCACGGGACACGGGACACCACCCGCCACCAACGCCCGGCGCCGCACAGCACACCAGGTGCCACGACACGGGCCGCACAGGACACCAGACGCCAAGGCACGGGACACAGGACACGGGACACCACCCCGTACCAAGACCCGGGACATCACCGGGCATCAGAACACTGGGGGACACCACAGGGGCACACCGCGCCGACGCCCGGGACATCAGAACACCGGGCACCCAGCGCCGGACACAGGACACGCGACACAGGGCACGCGACACAGGGCACGGGGCACGGGGCACGGGGCACCACAAGGGCACACGGGCAGCCACCGGGGGTACACGGGGCAGCCACACCAAGCAACAAAGAGGCAAGCACCACCACGCACCACAACAGGCACCACCACGGCCCGCCGCCCGACCCACCCGGGCGGCAGGCCGGCCACCCCACCAAACCAGCACCCGACAAGGCCAGAACAGGCGAAACACCGCCCCTGGGCCACCCCGCACGACAACCCGAACAGGCAAACCACACCCCGGCCACCACACCACCCAAACCGGCACCCAGCACCCCGGCACCACCACGGCCCCGCCAAACAACCCACCCCCGGGACCACAAACCCACCACACAACCCACAGCCGCACACAGGAACCAAGCCAGGCACCACAACCCCGGCCCCCGCACCACACACCAGAGCACCCCGCACCACAGCCCAGCCCCGCGCGACCACCCACAGAACACCAAGCACCACAAACGGCCAACAGCCCCGCACCACCAGGCCCACGCACCCGACCACCAGCCCCGCACCAGAACCCCGCACCACCAGGCCTACATGCCCGCCACCCCGGCACCACCTCAGCCCCGCCGGACAACCCACCCCCGGGACCACAAACCCACCACACAACCCCCGACCGGACACGGGAACAAAAGCCAGGCACCACCCACGCGGCACCCCCACCACACACCCAGCAACAAACCCGACCAGGACCACAAAACCCCCGGCCACCCGCCGGACAACGCACACCAAGCACCACAACCACCCGCACAACCCGGACCGGCACCCAGCACCACCAGACCACCAGACCACCGGACCACCGGACCACCGGACCACCGGACCACCGGACCACCGGACCACCGGACCACCGGACCACCGGACCACCGGACCACCGGACCACCGGACCACCCG
>NZ_JBITTM010000064.1:0-3552 GCF_044541955.1 Kitasatospora sp. NPDC085464 | reverse complement strand
CGGGCCACCGGGCCACCGGGCCACCGGGCCACCGGGCCACCGGGCCACCGGGCCACCGGGCCACCGGGCCGAGCATCCCCAAGACCGACCGCACAGGCACAACAGCCCCCACCACACCAGACGACCAACCCGGCCAGGACCACGAACCCGCCAGGCACCCGACCCAGCCCCCGCCCGGACACAGCACCGGTCAGCCCGACCTGCCGCACCACCCGAACACCAACCACAGACCAGACCCCACAACTCCACACCCGTTCACCCGCCGGCCGGACCCACCACCCGCCACCACCCCGGCCGAACACCCCCAACCACGCCCGCCCCCACCACACCCGGGGACCGCGGGCCACCCCCACACCCCCGCACAACCACACACAACCCACCAACACCACCCACCCCAGCACCAGGCGGCGGCTACAACAGCCCACACCAGACCGTCACTTCGGCACCAGACCGGGCACCGCAGGAACTCCCCGAGCAGCACCCCTATTGACCACCGCACCCGACCCCGGGGCACCACTACCGGTCACCGCCGGCCACCGGCTACAACAGCCCGCACCAACCGAAACCTCAACACCGGACCGGGAAACCGCAGGCCCCACCCGGACAACCCCCAACTGACCACCACCGCACCACCAGGCACCGGCTACAACGGCCCGACCAGCCCGGCATTTCGACGCCCAGGCGGAAGGCCGCAGGCCATCCCCGAGCAACACCCCCTATTGACCACCACAGCACCAGCCACCCGCCACAACGCCCGCCACCACCCGGAACCTCAACACCAGACCGGGAAACCGCAGGCCCCACCCGGACAACCCCCAACTGACCAACACCGCACCACCCAGCACCCCACCGGCGCACCACCCACCCCATCACCAGGCGGCAGCTACAACAGCCCACACCAGAGCGGCACTTCAACACCCAGGCAGAAGGCCTCAAGCCCCACCCGAACAGCTACACCCCTATAGACCACCGCCACACCGCCGGGCACACACCACCACCGACCGCCGGCACCAGCACCGACAGCCGAGAACAACCCAACCCACCAGCAGCACAGGCAGCACCCACAAGCACCACCCTTGACCACCACAAGGCACCGCTTACAACAGCCCACACCGGGCCGGGAAACCGCGAGCCCTCCCCGGGCAGCACCCCTATTGACCACCAGCAGCCACCGGCCACACCAACCCGGACTTCAACACCAGCCGGGAACCGCAGGCCCCACCCGGGCAGCACCCCCTATTGACCACCAGCAGCCACGGCACCACCAGGCACCGGCTACAACAGCCCGCACCGGAGCGGCACTTCAACACCAGACCGGGCGCCGCAGGCCCCACCCGGGCAGCACCCCCTATTAACCACCACCACACCGCCGGGCACACACCACCGGGCACCGGACACAACAGAGCGCACCCCGACCGAACCGACCCACACAACCCGTCAGGAGACACCCACACCCATGAACCGCCCACCCCTGTCCAGGCGAGCCCTGCTCACCGGCGCCGCCGCCACCGTCATCGGCTACAACACCGCCACCCGCGCCTGGGCCACCACCGACGACCCCACCACCAACCGCGTCACCCCCATCCCCCCCATCCAGGGCACCCTCACCACCAACCCCACCACCCGCACCGCCTACGCCCAGGACTTCGGACGCCTCACCACCACCACCCCCTACGCCGTCCTCAACCCCGCCTGCGCCCAGGACATCGCCACCATCATCAACTTCGCCCGCCGCAACAACCTCAAAGTCGCCATGAACGGCCAAAGCGGCAACAACGGCGAACTCGAATCACACTCCAACTACGGCCAAGCCGGCGCCGCAGGCGGCATCGCCATCAACGCCCGCTCCCTCAACCGCATCCACACCATCACCCCCACCAACGCCACCGTCGACGCCGGCGTCACCTGGGCCCAACTCACCGACGCCACCCTCGCCCAAGGCCTAACCCCCCCCTGCCTCACCGACTACCTCCACCTCTCCATCGGCGGCACCATCAGCATCGGCGGCATCGGATCCACCGTCCACAAATACGGCCTCCAAGCCGACACCGTCGAATCCATCGACATCGTCACCGGCACCGGCCGCATCCTCACCGCCACCCCCACCAAAAACACCGAACTCTTCCACACCGCCCTCGCCGGCGCCGGCCAAGTCGGCATCATCACCCGCGCCACCCTCAAACTCATCCCCGCCCCCCAAAACGCCCGCGTCTTCACCCTCTACTACAACGACCTCACCACCTACCTCACCGACCAACAAACCCTCCTCAACGACGGCCGCTTCCCCTCCCAAGTCGGCGAAATCCTCATCCAACCCAACAACCAACCCCCCCGCTACAAAATCGAAGCCGTCGCCCACTACAACGGCACCACACCCCCCGACCCCACCCCCCTCCTCACCGGCCTCAACCCCCTCCCCACCGAAACCACCATCACCGACACCACCTACCGCGAATACACCTACCGAGCCGACGCCTTCGCCGACAACATCAAAAACCTCGGCTACTGGAACTCCCCCAAACCCTGGCTCTCCCTCTTCCTCCCCGCCTCCCAAACCAAAACCTTCCTCACCGAAGCCCTCCCCCAACTCACCCCCGACGACATCGGCCAAGGCCTCCTCCTCTGCTACCCCTTCCACACCAACAAACTCACCCACCCCCTCGCCATCACCCCCAACGAACCCACCGCCTACCTCTTCGACCTCCTCACCTTCCCCCACCCCGACTACAACCCCACCCCCGCCCTCCAACGCAACCGCCACCTCTACGACCGCGCCGTCCAACTCGGCGCCAAACGCTACCTCGTCGGCGCCATCCCCCACATGACCCCCACCGACTGGCAAACCCACTACGGCCCCCAATGGACCACCCTCACCACCACCAAAACCCACCACGACCCCACCCACACCCTCACTCCCGGCCAAAACATCTTCCCCTAACCCCCAACAACCCACACAAACAAACAGCAACAAGCCGCAAACAAACAACAGCAACAAACAGCAAGCACATAAACCAGCAGCACACACAAACCCCGGGCACTTCCCCACCCCCAAAACACCAACCACCAACCCGCCGACCAACCCCCGAAAGGAAACCCCCGTGCACGCCATCCACCACACCGACCAAACCCTCCTCCCCCACCCCCCCACCACCATCTGGAACGCCATCATCAACGAACTCAACGGCAAAACCACCTGGTGGCACCCCCACAACACCCACCAACCCGGACCCACCCCACCCCACACCACCGGCGGAACCACCACCACCATCCACCCCAACGGCATCGGCAAACCCGGCCCCACACTCCAATTCCACTCCACCACCACCCACATCACCCCCCACCACACCCTCACCCAAACCCACACCGGCCACTTCCACGGCACCACCACCTACACCCTCACCCCCCACCCCAACAACACCACCCTCCTCACCATCACCTTCACCACCACACCCCACCACTGGCCCAAACTCCTCCACAAACTCACCAACCTCACCTACAAACACACCACCGCCACCCAACACGCCCTCACCAACCTCCACCACCACCTCACCA